>CAIXOY010000090.1 GCA_903921135.1 uncultured Gammaproteobacteria bacterium | reverse complement strand
GGCGACAAGCACATCACGCGCCCCGATCGAAGGCTCCGGCACGTCGTCCATCCGCAGGTCCGAGGGGCCGTGGATCATCGCCTGTTGCATGCCGTGGTCTCCGAGCAGATGGGGCGTGGCGATCATCGACGTTGGCATTGTCTTCGGGCAACACCTTGTCAACGGGTGGACTCCGGCGCGCGATGCGGCTATACCGCGAGCCGGAGGAAATCTGCATGCAAGAAGGGGAGGCGCCCGAGGGTGCCGGCCATGCCGGGGTGTCAGTTGCTGCGCCCCCCGCGCCGTCAGCACGGCGGTATACGCGAGCGCTCGCCTGTGCCGGGTTGCTGCTCGCGCTTGTGGCCTGCGCGGTCGCCTTGTTCGGTTCCTCCACAAGCCCGCAGGGATGGGCCGCGGCCACACGTCTCACGGCGCGCGTGTCCGCGCTGTTTTTTCTGGCTGCTTTCTCGGCGTCACCGCTCGCGCAGTTGTGGCGTGGGCCTGCCACCGTCTGGTTGCTGCGTGAACGCCGCGGGTTTGGTCTCGGCTTCTGCGCGGCGCACCTGGTGCATCTGGGCGCCATCACGGGATTGTCGATGAACGGGGAAGCGCCCGGACCGGTCGCGCTGCTGGGCGGCGGCCTTGCCTATCTCTGGATGCTCGCGATGGCGTTCACCTCCACTGACCGCGCGGTGCAGCGCATCGGGGTGCGTCGCTGGCGTGCCTTGCACGGTGCAGGGATGTACTACCTGTGGGGGATTTTCACGCTGAGCTATCTGGGAAGGGTGATGCGCGAACAGGTTCCGTTCGAGCACGCGCTGTTGTTCACTCTGTTGCTCTACGTGCTGCTGCTCCGCATCTACCAGCGCGTGTACCGCGCCCGCTGATCTCGCCTCAGCGGCCTTGGCGTTCCACCCACTCCCAGCGCACCGGCTCGCCGAAGTCGTCGTAGACGGCCCGTTTCACGAGGTCGGGTTTGCCGCTCCGGTTGCCCTTGGGTGGCTTGGGTTTGCGCCGGCGCGATTCGATGGCGGCCACCACTTCCGGCACGTAGGTGCGCTCCTCGCGCGGGCGGGGCGTGAAGCTGCGGAAACCCGAGGGCTGGGGTTCTGTGGCGTCGCGCCCGCTCACGCCCCGGGCAACCGCCTGCACGGCGCCGCCGTGCTCGAGGTAGGCGCGAACCTGCTCCTCGATCTGGTTGCGCAGATGTTCCTTGTCCTGCTCGGGCTTCACGTCTCGCTCCCGGGGCCGATCGCCTAGGATAACCGCGCCGGGTCCGGCTCTGCACGGGCGGCGTCCGTGGCTTCGCGTTGTTGGGTGTTCCAGAGCGCGGCATACGCCCCGCCCGCGGCCAGCAATTCGGCGTGCGTACCCTGTTCGGCCACACGCCCTGCCGCGAGCACCACAATGCGGTCAGCGTCCACCACAGTGGAGAGCCGGTGCGCGATCACGAGGCTCGTATGGCCCCGGGCCACGCGGCGCAGGGCCTCGAGAATGGAGGCCTCCGAGAGGCTGTCGAGGGACGACGTGGCCTCGTCGAACACGAGCACGGGAGAGCGCTTCAGGATGGCGCGGGCGATGGCCACACGCTGGCGCTCACCCCCCGAGAGTTTCAGCCCGCGCTCCCCCACGCGGGTGTGCCAGCCCTCCGGCAGGCGCGCGACGAACTCCGCGAGCTGCGCGAGGGCGAGCGCCTCCCGCACGTCCTCGTCGCTGGCGCCCGGCCTGCCATAACGCAGGTTCTCGAGCAGCGTGTCGTTGAAGAGCACGGTGTCCTGCGGAACGATCGCGATGGCTGCCCTGAGCGAGGCCAGCGTGAGGCCGCGCGTATCCTGCCCGTCTAGCCGGATCTCGCCCGAGTCAGGGTCGTGGAAGCGGTAGAGGAGTTTCACCAGCGTGGACTTGCCCGCGCCGCTCGCACCGACCACGGCAAGCTTGGCGCCCGGTTCGATCACCATGTCCACACCCTGCAAGATGGGGCGTGCGCGGTCGTAGGCAAAGTGCAGATCGCGGAACTCCACGCGTCCGGGGCCGGGCGTGAGCGGGCGTGCGTCAGGAATGTCGCGGATCGACGGGACCACGGCGAGCAGCCCGAACATCTCCTCGATGGAGGCGAGCGAGCCCTTGATCTCCCGGTAGACCATGCCGAGGAAATTGAGCGGCATGAAGAGCTGCATCATGAAGGCGTTCACCAGCACGAAATCGCCCACGCTCATGTCGCCCGAACGCACCCGAACGGCCGCCAGCGCCATCGCCGCACCCATCGCGAGCGCCACGATCAGCGCCTGCCCGGCATTCAGCGCGAACAGCGAGAGCCGGTTGCGCCGGCGGGCCGTCTCCCAGAGCGCGAGCTCGGCGTCGTAGCGCTCCGCCTCGAAGGCCTCGTTGCCGAAGTACTTCACGGTTTCGTAGTTCAGCAGGCTGTCGACGGCGCGGGTGTTGCTCGCCGAGTCCGCGCGGTTCGCCTCGCGGACGAACTCCGTGCGCCATTCGGTCGCAAAGCCCGAGAAGAGCCCGTAGCAGATGACCGACAGCAGCGTGATCGCACCGAAGGCGATGCCGTACTGCCACGCGAGCAACACGGCCACCACGCCGATCTCGAGAAGCGTGGGCACGATGTTGAACACGAGAAACCGCAGCAGGAAGCTCACGCCGTTGGTGCCGCGCTCGATGTCCCGCGCCAGCCCCCCGGTGCGCCGCTCGAGATGGAAGGACAGATCGAGCGAGTGCAGGTGCTCGAAAACCCGGAGTCCGATCCGCCGCATTGCCCTCTCGGTCACGCGTCCGAAGAGCGTGTCGCGCACTTCGCCGAGCAGCACGTTCAGGAAGCGCGCGAGCCCATATCCCGCCACCAGCGCGAGCAGGGTGCCCATCGCGAGCGTGGCAGGCCCTGCGGGCTCCAGCCCGTCCACGACATGCTTCAGCAGGTAGGGTGCGCCGATCGAGCCCACCTTCGCCAGCACGAGGCAGAGCATCGCGAGTGCGATGCGCCCGCGGAACTCGCCTAGCCAGGGGAGCACCAGACGTAGCGCACTCCAGTTGAAACCGCTGGGCGGCGGCGATTCGTGATGGCTGTGGCGCACGTGGACTCCGGCGGATGATGCACCGACGCCAGCGTGGCGCCGCTTGGGTTCAGGAGTTGGGGCGCTGCAGCCCGCCCAGCAGACCGCCGAGGTGCTGGATCATCCGCGTGAAGGCCTCGAGTTCATCGGGCTCGATGGGAGTGGCGCTGGGGGCGCGGTCGCAGTAGAGCGCGCCGATCGAACGGGCCCCCACCATGATCGGCCCCATCAGGAAATCCTGGGCGGTAGAGAAGCGCATCAGCAGGCGCGGCACGGTGCTGCCCGGGGCCAGCATGGCTTTCGAACTCAGGTGCAGGCAGCGGTGATCGACAAGGCATTCCTGGAAGCTGCTGCGCGGGCCTGCGAGGTCGAAGCGGAAATTCGGCCCCCAGGTAGTGTTGTTCTCGCCAAGCGCGAGGCGCATCTGCAGCATTTTGCGGTCGGGCGTGAGGAGGCTTGCGACGACGCGCTCCATGCCGAGGCCTTCCTCGATGCCCTCGGCGAGTTTCTGGATGAGCACCATCGGGCCCGCGCCCTCGCGTGCCGCTGTGCTCATTTCGCGCAGCGCGCGTGCCTGCCGCGGCGGGTTCGCCACCGTGCCCAGGGCGCGCACGGGGGCTGCGCCAGCCATGGCACGACGGCGAGCCGCTTCCTCGAAGGGTCGATACACCATGCGTCGGGCGAGGGCCCCCACGCCGTAGCAGCCCGCCAGTTCCTCGGCGAGCTTGCTCCAGGCATTCATGCGGATGGCCGCTTCGTCTGTTTCGATGCCCAGCACCTCCGCGACGTCGGGCAGACGGCGGCGCACGGCCGAGGACTGCCACCCTTCGCTTGCTACGGCTTCAGCGATCTCGTTGGCAACCCGCACCACAAGCGCGAATTCCGTCGCGCCTCCGGCGCCATCGTCTGCCGGTTCCATCACCGAGGTCAGGCCCCAGGACTGCACGAGCGCGCGGCTCAGATCCCGGAAGGTGCCGCCGACCAGCTGGCGCACCGCGAACTCCGGGTCGCAGCCCGGTTCCTGCAGGCTTGCGTCGAGGGTGAGTGTCTCGGGCAGGCGGCTGCTCCAGAAGGCGCACTCACCGATGCCGTCGAGCAGGGCCGCAATGAAGACGCCCTCGCGGAGCATCGCGTCCTGGCCCTTCAGGATCTGGCGCGCCAGCACTGCCGCATGCAGCGAGGCCGCGATGCGCGTCAGCAAGCGTTCGCGGATCCGCTCCGGGAGGTCGTTCTCGGCCAGCAATACCTCAAGAAGGCGGTTGGTTATGCAGATGTTGCGGATGGTATCCAGGCCCATGAGGCTCGAGGCCCGCATCACCGAGGTGACGGGCTCGGGGCCGGTCATGTAGGCCGGGCTGTTCGCCACCCGCAGCACCTTGGCGGTGGTTTCCGGGTCTTGCTGCAACGCTTTGGAAAGGTCCTGCAGCGAACTGCGGTCGTTGGCCAGCACGGACTGCACCCGTTGCACGGTGGCCGTCACGACGCCGAGCTCCTGACGGTTCAGGAGTTCGACCCAGTCGGTGGTGTTCGATGGGCTCTCGGCCGGTTCAGACATGCTCTTGCTCTGGCTTTCACCGGGATCTGGGCCCGGCCCCGTCGTTTTCTGTTGCAAACCGCGCCGCGGGGCTTGCGGAGGCCCGGGGGACGGGACTCTACACGGCTCCTGCCGGCAGGGCTACGCGGGAAAGTGCGGCTTCAGCCCGCGCGTGCGGCCAGTACGAACAAGGTGATGCAGCATCCCATCCCCGCGACGAAAGCGAGCCCCCGGAGTTTGTCGCGGTCCGTGATGTACGCGACGGCGTGCACCACGCGGGCGGCGATGAAGGCCTGTGCGGCGAGCGCGGACGTGTCGGCCGCGGCCCCCGCAAGATGGGCCGCGGTCACCGCTGCCGTGAACACGGCCAGCGCCTCCCAGGCGTTCTGCTGCGCCGC
>CAIXOY010000089.1 GCA_903921135.1 uncultured Gammaproteobacteria bacterium | reverse complement strand
GCCGAGGGCGGGCGCCCGCCGCTCTTCATCCGCGGCGGCGCCCGGCTCCGTGGTATCGATTACCGTATGCCGGTGGCGAGCGCGCAGGTGAAATCCGCCTTGTTGCTGGCAGGCCTCTATGCAGAGGGCGCCACCACGGTGGTGGAGCCTGCGCCCACCCGTGACCATACCGAGCGGATGCTCGCGGGCTTCGGCTACCGCGTCAGGCGTGAAGGCGCACTCGCACAGCTCGAGGGCGGTGGCCGGCTCACCGGCACTCACGTACACGTGCCTGCTGATATTTCCTCCGCAGCCTTCTTCCTGGTGGCCGCGAGCATCTCTCCCGGCTCCGAGGTACTCCTCAAAGACGTGGGCATCAATCCGACCCGCACCGGGGTGATCGGCATCCTGCGGCTCATGGGTGCGTCCATAGAGGTTGTGTCCGAGCGGGAATCGGGAGGCGAGCCCGTGGCAGACCTTCTCGTCTGTGGTGCGGCGTTGCGCGGCATCGAGATTCCCGTGGATCTGGTGCCCCTGGCTATCGACGAATTCCCCGTGCTTTTCATCGCGGCCGCATGTGCTGAGGGTGAAACACGCTTGCGGGGCGCGGAAGAGTTGCGCGTGAAGGAGAGTGATCGCATCGAGGTGATGGCCACGGGCTTGCGCGCCCTCGGTGTGGAGCTCGAGACATTCCCGGACGGCATCCGTATCCGGGGAGGTGGCAATTTCAGTGGCGGCTCGGTAGACAGTTGCGGCGACCATCGCATCGCCATGGCCTTCAGCGTCGCATCGCTGCGGGCGACCGGGCCCATCGAAATCGCCGACTGCGCCAATGTGGCGACATCTTTTCCGGATTTCCGCTCGCTTGCAGCCTCCATTGGCCTTTCCGTGGAAGAGCGTCCGGCCGCTCCCGGGCACGCTGCATGAAGCAGCGCCACCCAAGCGTGCCGGTCATCACGGTCGATGGCCCCAGCGGCTCCGGCAAGGGCACGGTGTGCCGTCTCCTGGCGCGCTCGGTGGGCTGGAACCTGCTCGACAGCGGTGCGCTCTATCGGTTGGTCGGCCTCGCGGCGCGCAATCATGGCGTGGACATGGACAACCACCCTGCGCTCGAAGTGCTGGCCGGTCATCTCGACGTCCAGTTCCAGACCGGTGGCGACGAGGGTGATCTCCGGATCGTGCTCGAGGGAGAGGATGTGACGCAGTCGGTGCGGACCGAAGAGGTGGGTGCGCTCGCCTCGCGTGTTGCTGCGGTCGGCGCGGTGCGTGATGCCTTGCTCGCGCGCCAGCGGGCGTTCCGGGTCTTGCCGGGGCTCGTTGCAGACGGGCGCGATATGGGCACCGTGGTCTTTCCGGACGCGGAACTGAAGGTATTTTTGACGGCGAGCGCCGAGGAGCGCGCAGCGCGGCGGTATCGCCAGTTGATCGCTACCGGTGACGCTGTTAGCCTGCCGCGCCTCGTTTCGGACATCGAGGCGCGTGACCGTCGTGACACCGAGCGCGCGGTCGCGCCGTTGCGCCCTGCCGCAGATGCGGTGGAGCTCGATACCACAGGGATGGGCATCACGGAGGTCTTTGACCACCTGATGCGATTCGCGCGTGAGCGGGGCCTAGCCTGAGGCCCTGAAGAAGTCTGGGGCTGGCGCCATTGCCAGCTCCTCTGGTGTCGGAGACCGGGTTCGGACCAGCACGCCCGGCCTCCGGCTTTTTGTCTTCTGCCCCTTCGCCGGCTGGGACGAAGGATCGGAAATACATGCGGCACAGCCGCTGCAGGATGGACGCAATGACCGAGAGTTTTGCACAACTTTTCGAAGAGAGCCTGAAGACTGTCGAGATGGACGTAGGCTCCATCATCTCCGGTGTCGTGATCGACATCGACGGTGAGTGGGTCACGGTGCACGCCGGGCTCAAGTCCGAGGGAATGATTCCCCGCAGCCAGTTCCTCGATGACGACGGCAAGTTTCATCTCGAGATCGGCGACGAGGTCCAGGTCGCACTCGAAGCCATTGAAGACGGTGACGGGGCGACGCGCCTCTCCCGCGAGAAGGCCCGCCGCGCCGAGACCTGGAAGAGCCTCGAAGGCAGCTTCGAAGGCGGCGAAGTGGTCAAAGGCATCATCAACGGCAAGGTCAAGGGCGGTTTCACTGTCGACATCCACGGCATCCGCGCCTTCCTCCCCGGCTCGCTGGTCGACGTGCGTCCCGTACGCGACACGCTCCACCTCGAAGGCCAGAGCCTCGAGTTCAAGGTCATCAAGCTCGACCAGAAGCGCAACAACATCGTCGTTTCCCGTCGTGCGGTTCTCGAGCAGGCGAACAGCGCCGAGCGCGAGCACCTGCTCTCCAGCCTGCAGGAATCCGCGGTGCTGAAGGGTGTGGTCAAGAACCTGACCGACTACGGCGCGTTCGTGGATCTGGGCGGTGTCGACGGTCTGCTGCACATCACCGACATGGCCTGGCGCCGCATCAAGCACCCGAGCGAAGTCGTCAAAGTGGGCGACGAGATCGAGGTCAAGGTCCTCAAGTTCGACCGCGAGACCAACCGCGTATCGCTGGGTCTCAAGCAACTCGGCTCCGATCCGTGGGTCAGCATCAAGGAGCGCTACCCGGAGAAGACCCGCCTGCGCGCCCGCGTCACGAACCTCACAGACTACGGCTGCTTTGCCGAGCTCGAGCAGGGCGTCGAGGGTCTGGTGCACGTCTCCGAGATGGACTGGACCAACAAGAACATCCACCCCTCCAAAGTGGTGCAGGTTGGCGACGAGATCGATGTGATGATCCTCGACATCGACGAGGACCGTCGCCGCATCTCGCTCGGCATGAAGCAGTGCACCGAGAACCCGTGGGACGTCTTCGCCGGCGGTCACGCCAAGGGCGAGCGCATCAAGGGTCGCATCAAGTCGATCACCGATTTCGGCCTTTTCATCGGCCTGGATGGCAACATCGACGGTCTGGTCCACCTCTCCGACATCTCGTGGCACGAGACCGGCGAAGAGGCGGTGCGTAACTACAAGAAAGGCGATGAGGTCGAGACCATCATCCTGGCGATCGATCCTGAGCGCGAACGCATCTCGCTCGGCATCAAGCAGATGGAAGGCGATCCCTTCACCAGCTTTGTCACCATCCATGACAAGGGCTCGATCGTGGTCGGCAAGGTCGTCGAAATTGATGCCAAGGCAGCGCTCATCCAGCTCGCTGATGACGTCCAGGGCGTGCTCAAGGCCTCCGAGATCAGCCGTGACCGCGTCGAGGATGCCCGCAACGCCATGGCGCTTGGTGACGAGGTCGAGGCGAAGATCATCAACGTGGATCGCAAGAACCGCGTGATCGGACTCTCGATCAAGGCCAAGGACGCACAGGACGAGAAGGAAGCGATGAAGGCGCTGCGCGAGCAGGAGCCGGAGAACGCTCCCACCACCATCGGCGACCTTATCAAGGCGCAGATGAGCAACCGCGGCCGCAGCGAGTAAGCACTGCTGCTGCGTGCACGAGACGGGGCCGCAAGGCCCCGTTTTCGTTTGGAGTCCCCCCTCGCGGGCCCCTTCACGGGGCGTTAGACGCCTGCGCCAAACTGGTCTATGATCCCCCGGGCTGTTTTTTCAATAAAAACAGGAGGTTGAACATGACAAAATCCGAACTCATCGAGCGCATCGCGCTGGATCAGAAACAGCTGTCTCCCAAGGACGTGGAGCTGGCCGTGAAGATGATCATCGAGTACATGGCGAACAGCCTGTCGAATGGCGAGCGTATCGAGATCCGCGGTTTCGGCAGCTTCTCGCTCCATTACCGTGAGCCCCGGCGAGGTCGCAATCCCAAGACCGGGGATGCCGTCGACCTATCGGGCAAGTACGTGCCTTATTTCAAGCCTGGCAAGGAAATGCGCGAGCGCGTCAACCAGAACGCGCATCAGGAAATCACCGGCTGAGTCCCCGTACGACGTGAAACGCTTCGGCAGGTTCATCGCTGTCTTGATCTCCTTGTGCTCGGCCGTTTGGGCCTTGGTGTTCTGTCTCTCCAATACCGAGGACGTCCCCCTGGATCTCGTGCTGTTCCGCTTGCCTGCAGCGCCGTTGGGCGTGTGGGTGCTCGGTGCATTTGTCGCAGGAGGCATCGCGGGTTTGCTGGCGTCCAGCGTTGCCTTGTGGCGTGGACACCGCCCATGAGTGCTGCATCCTCCCGACATGGCTCGCGACTGATCGTGGCACTGGATTATCCGGAATCGGCGCCGGCGCTCGCGATGGCGGCGAGGCTGGATCCCCGGCTGTGCAAGGTGAAGGTGGGCAAGGAGTTGTTCACGGCCGCAGGCCCGGCGCTGGTTGCAGAGCTTTCCAGGCGAGGCTTCGAGGTGTTCCTCGATCTCAAGTTCCACGACATCCCCAACACGGTCGCCGGAGCGGTGCGCGCGGCGGCAGCGCTTGGCGTGTGGATGGTGAACGTCCACGCATCGGGTGGGCGGCGCATGATGCAGGCAGCACGTGAAGCGCTCGGCGCGCCAGGGCCCGGCGTGCCCTTGCTCACCGCGGTAACGGTGCTGACCAGCATGGATCCCTCCGATCTGGCTGAAACAGGCGTTGGCGCGCCGCTCGAGGAGCAGGTCGTCCGTCTCGCAAGGCTCAGCGTGGAGGCAGGTCTCGACGGGGTGGTGTGTTCGGCGCGCGAGGCTCCTGTTCTCCGCCGTGTTCTGGGCCCTGAACCCGTGCTGGTGACGCCTGGCATCCGACCGGCAGGAAGCGTTACGGGTGATCAGCGGCGCACGCTGGGCCCACGTGATGCGCTTGTCGCGGGCAGTGATTTCCTCGTTGTAGGGAGACCCATCACGGGTGCCTCAGACCCCGCAACCGCGGTGCGGGATATCCTGTCCGAAATGTCCTACGGAAATTCGCCCTGACGCTGTGCTAGCGTTGTACCCGGTGCCATGACGGCACCGTTTCGCTCTCATCATCTCAAGGAGGATCACGATGAACATTCCGCATTTTTTGAAAGCCTGCCTGCTTGGCTCGACACTGCTGGTCCTGCCGGCAGCACATGCTGCCGTCGCGCCCGACAACCGCCCGGCTGCCGCGTCTGAACTCACCCGCCCCGTCAACATCAACACCGCGGACGCCGCCACGCTCGCCGGATCCCTGCGCGGTATCGGCCGCAGCAAGGCCGAGGCCATCGTGGCGTACCGCGACGAGAACGGTCCTTTCAAATCGGTCGATGACCTGGTGAATGTGAAGGGAATCGGCGCGAAGACCCTGGAGCATTTGCGGCCCATGATCTCGCTCTGAGCCCTGCCGTCCGTGCCGCGGCCAGGCCCACCCGGGCCTTGCCGCGGCCATCCCCGCATCCTGATGTGTCGGGCCCTCCGATGTGCCGCCCGAATGCCGCTACACTTCCCGAGAGGAGCCTGCGCCGAAATGCCTCGTTCGCGACGCGTCGCGAAGCCGGGGCTGTCGGGCGCGCCCGTGTCTATGCATCCTGCCGACGCAGAGGAAAAGATCTCATGGCCGATCACGACGTTTTCAACGGCGATGCCGACGGCATCTGCTCACTCGTTCAGTTGAGGCTCGCCGAGCCCAGAAATGCGGTGCTGGTGACGGGCGTCAAGAGGGACATCGATCTGCTCCGGCTCGTTTCTGCGGGGCAGGGCGACCGGGTCACGGTGCTGGATGTCGCCATGGAGAAGAACCGCACTGATCTCGAGCGTCTCCTCATGGCCGGTGCCGAGGTGTTTTATGCCGATCACCACCACCCTGGCGACACCCCTCTGGAGCATTCGCGCCTTCATGCACTCATCAACACCGCTCCCGAGGTATGCACCAGTCTTTTGGTCAACGGCTACCTGAAGGGCGCGCATGCGGCCTGGGCTGTCGTGGGGGCCTTTGGCGATAATCTCGCCGGTAGCGCCAAGGCGGCGGCGGCGACGATCGGGCTTGACCCGCAACGCCTGCAACTGGCCGAAACGCTGGGCACCTTGATCAACTACAACGGCTATGGCCCTGCGGTAGAAGACCTCCACTTCCCGCCGGAGACACTCTTCCGCCGCGTCAGCGCATTTGCCAGTCCTTTTGATTTCATCGCGTCGGACCGCGAGACCTTCGGCCAACTCGAGGCCGGGTACGCCGACGACATGGCGCGCGCGTCATCACTGGTCCCCGTGCAGGCATCTGCAGAGTCCGCGGTGTTCCTGCTTCCCGATGAGCCATGGGCCCGACGCGTGAGCGGTGTGTTCAGCAACGACCTGGTGAACCTGCACCCGTCTCGGGCGCACGCCGTCCTGACCGAGATCGATGGCGGGGATTTTCTCGTCAGCGTGCGTGCGCCGCTGTCGAACCGCACCGGGGCGGATGACATCTGCCGCCAGTTTCCCACCGGCGGAGGGCGCAAAGCGGCTGCCGGTATCAACCGGCTTCCCCACGGCGAGATGGACAGGTTCGTCCGGGTGTTCAGCGAACACTACGGTAAGAGCGCGTAACGGAGCCGATCGGTGTTACTGCTGCTGAGGATCTGCCGTGCGGGATGTTTGTTCCTGCTCTGCCCGTTCGCCGCGGCACAGACGGCCTCGCAGGCGCCGCGCTCCTGGATAGACAATTCCTACGATTACGTCACCACCACCACCGATACTCTCGCCCAGCGCTTTGACTCCTTTTTCGGGGAGCCCGATGCGGCGAGAGAGTCTGCAGACTCCGTGCTGCGGCTCGTGAGCGAGGCCGAGTGGACTGAGGATCAAGGAACCGACACCAAGCTCCGTTTGAGGGGCAAGGTCGACTTGCCCCGGCTGAACCAGCGCCTGAGCCTCGTGTTCGGGGAAGAAAACGACTATCGGAACGACGTACTTCCCCGATCAGGTCCGGACGAGGGTGATGTCGGAATCCAGTATCGCCTGCTCGACATCGCCCGTTCACGGATCGATGTCTCGGCCGGAACGAATGCCTCCCTGGATTTCCGCACCAGCGTCCGTTACCGCTACATGCGGCCCGTCGGTGAGCGGCTTCGCCTGCGATTCACCGAGAGGCTCTACCTCAAGGAAAGTGATGGTGCAGGCTCGATTACCCGAGGCGACGTCGACTTCAAGCTGAGTACCGACAGCCTCCTCCGGTTCACGGCAGACATGGAGTACGGTGAGGAAACCGACGGTACCGAATGGGGCGGGCGGTTGAGCTATCTCCGGCAGATCAACCAGTCAGCAGCATTGGGATACTTCGCGGCCGTCTCGGGGCAGAGCGATCCGGGGGCCCGCGCCAACACCTACGCCGTGGGCCTTCGTTACCGCCGCAACATCTTCCGCCCCTGGATATTCGTCGAAGCAGAGCCCGCTCACTTGTGGCGACGCGAGACGCTGAGCGATCCGCGTGATCCTGTCTGGGCCATCAGTTTCCGGATCGAATTTCTCGAGGACATCGCAAATCGCAGGGCGAGCCGCTGATGCTTCGTGTTGCCCCGGCTGGCAATGCACTAGAATCGCGCCCGGAGCCGCGGGATGCTCGGGTGATGGACGGCCGGAGGAGAACTGATGCGATCGCTTGAGTCCGTGGAGATCCTCGTCAGCGATCTTGAAATCGGCATGTACGTGTCCGCACTCGACAAGCCCTGGTCGCAGACGCCGTTTCTCCTCCAGGGTTTCTACATCACCTCGCAGCAGGATATCCAGGAACTCGAGCGGCACTGCCAGCACGTCTACATAGACGTCTACCAGAGCCGGACGACCACCTCGCAGCGGAACAGCCGGGTAGTCGGCAGCCATGCGCGCCCGGTCATCGTTGCGCGGCCTGATCAGGAAGTGGCCGAGTCACTGAAGTTCAAGCCCCGTACCGGCAACACGGGAGCCTTGCTCTTTCCCCACCGGAAGCTGAAGACGTACGAAGACGCGAGCGGTGGCTTCCAGCGCGAGATGTCCATCGCCAAGTCCGTTCATTCGGAGCTTTCCGGCGCCGTCGACTCGATGTTCGAGGAGTTTCGAAGGGCGAATGTGCTGAACGTTTCGGGCATCCGGGCCGCAGTCGATCCCATGGTCGACAGTGTGATCCGCAACCCCGATGCCTGCGTGTGGCTGGCACGCATGAAAACCGAGGACAGCTATACATTCCGGCACTCCGTCGGTGCCTCGATCTGGGCTGTCGCATTGGGGCGGCAGCTTGGCCTCCCCAAGGTGGATCTCCAGCGCCTTGCGCTCGGGGCGCTGCTGTTTGATGTCGGCAAGCTGCGCATACCTGCGGAACTGCTGCAGAAAAAGGAGAGGCTGAGCCGCGGTGAGTATGAGCTTCTCAAGTCCCATGTCGGCTTCGGCGTAGAGATGCTCGGCAACACGGGGGTTCTCAACCGCAGCGTCACCGAAATGGTCGAATACCACCACGAACGCCATGGTGGGCATGGTTATCCTCATGGGCTGAAGGGCGATGACATTCCCGTGATGGCCCGCATCGCCGGTATCGTCGATTGTTACGACGCCATCACAAGCCGCCGCCCTTACGCAGAAGCCATGTCGCCCAGCCAGGCAGTCAAGAAGCTCTACGCGTGGCGCGACATCGATTTCCAAGCGGCGCTCGTCGAAGAGTTCATTCAGGCCATCGGTATCTACCCGGCGGGTACCTTGGTCGAACTCTCCAGCGGAGAGGTGTGTGTGGTGCTTGCCGAGTACCGGACGCGTCGCTTGCGTCCACAAGTGCTGATCATGCTCGATCGAAACAAACTCCCCTTGAAAGATCCCCGCCCTCTGGACCTGCGCGCGGTTACTCACGACGACGATGGCAAACCGCTCGAGATCCTCACCAGCCTTGAGCCCGGGGCCTATGGCGTCGACATCGAGGCACTGATTTTCTGATGGTTCTGATTGCTGGATCAGGGAGTTGCCCTTGACGTCGACGCTGATCGATCGGGCGGGCTTTCTTGCGGCACTCGACCAGCAGCTCGAGGTTGCGCGCGAGGATGGGTCCATTCTCGGACTGGCCGTGATCGATGTACGTGACTTCAACCGCATCAATGGTGTCTACGGATTCGCGGCCGGGGATCTGGTCCTCGCTGAGATCGCCGAACGCCTCGCCGGGATCAGCCGCAAAAGCCCCGTCTCGCGCCGGGTTGGTGCCAATCAGTTCGCGGTGATTTTCTCCGGCATTGCCAGCCCCGAATTGCTGCCCCTGATAGGCAGCCGGATCGTGCGTACGGCGAGCGAGAGCCTTCTCGTCGGCGCACAGGAGATCGTGTTCGATGTCCAAGTTGGATTGGCTGCCTTTCCGAATGACGCATGGAATGCGGAGCAGCTCTACTTTCTGGCGGAACAGGCCCTGCGACTGGCCAAGCGTGACAACGCCGCCTATGCGGTGCATGCGCCCGATGAACTCCAGCGTCAGAAGGCCCAGTGGAAGCAGGAACTTGAACTGGGTGATGCGCTCGCCGGCAATGAACTGCAGTTGTGGTACCAGCCGCGCATCGCCATAGCCGACGGTGTGGCAGAGCGCCCGGAGGCACTGCTGCGATGGTTTCAGGAGAGCGGGGCGGTCAGTTCCCCTGAGCGGATGGTTCCTGCGATCGAGCAGGGGGGGCGCGGCGCCGAACTGGCGCGTTGGGTACTGAACACGGCGCTGCGGCAGTCCAGACGATGGTCTGGTCTGGGGGTTTCGGTAAACGTGTCCTCGATCGCGCTTGCGCTGCCAGAGGCAGTGGACACACTGAATTCTGCACTGAGGATCTGGAATGTGCCGCCAGAGGGGCTCACGGTAGAAGTGGGCGAACACGCCCTGGCGCGCGGAGCCGAGGCCTGCGAGAAGCAACTCCAGCCCCTGCGAGAGGCAGGCATACGGATTGCGGTCGACGGCTTCGGCACGGGCAATTGCTCCCTGTCACAGTTCAAGTCCTTGCGCGTGGACGAGATCAAGATTGATCGCAAACTGGTGGCGACCGCAGCGCGCAGTCCGGCAGACCGACTGCTGTGCGAGCATCTGATAGCTCTGGCACATGGTTTCGGGATGAAAGTCGTGGCCGTAGGTATCGAGGACGAACCCACCATGGACCTCTTCCGTCGGCTCGGTTGCGATTCGGCTCAGGGATATCTGGTGGGGAAGTCGATGAGCGATGAGGATTTTCTCGCCTGGACCCGCGCCAACGCCTGAGTTCTCTGGGCTGACTTCCTGTGGACAATCTTGTGGATGCAATGTGTTGTTGGAGCGACGGTGCGTATCGTCTGACGACCACAACAATGCCCTTCGAGTACCTCCCCAAACCTCAGGTCTGATATATCAATTGGTTGTGGCGTATTTGTTCCAACTATCCGAGACAAGTGAACTTCATCTGACGCCATCAGCGCTTGCTTCTGCCTGTGGAAAACGTTTCTGAAGTCCGTGCTTGAGCCGTGTTGTCGAGGAGCTGCCAGTCCGCATCGGCCCAGCGGGATTTTTGGCGAATTAGTTTTTGACAGTGAGGTTCAAATCAGTACAATGCCGGCTTCCCGCGAGGGGTGGTTAGCTCAGCTGGTAGAGCACCTGCCTTACAAGCAGGGGGTCGGCGGTTCGATCCCGTCACCACCCACCATCGTGGAAAGCGTTTCCAGGAGCGGTAGTTCAGTCGGTTAGAATACCGGCCTGTCACGCCGGGGGTCGCGGGTTCGAGTCCCGTCCGCTCCGCCATAAACGACATCTAACCCGCTCAAAAGGCGGGTTTTTTGTTTTTGGGCTTCAGACAAATCCCACACCGGACCCCACACTCGGTGGAGCTTGCGCTTGATAGTAGTTTCTCTCGAGTCGCGACACACGCTCTGACAGAGCTGTTCACCTGGACCAAGGCATCACCCGATCGCAGACGTCTGAGAAGTGGGCCGCATGTTGGCGGCTGGCGACCGGTCCCATGGGGCTCCGGTCGCCCTCCGTAGGCTCAGTTCGCGGACGCGACCTGTGCAGTGGCAGAGCGTCCCGAGCGCTCGTGGTGAATCTGCGCGACGGGCCCTGATCCGCTGTCGGCTACGGCCTTCTCCAGTGCATCTGAGTAACACATGCTCCAGTCCCGATGTGCAGCGAGATCACGCTGTGGCGCCGGCGCACACACGCTTCGAGCGGCGGTTCTGAGGCGTGCGTAGAGCGTCTTCGCCCCCTCAGCTCCCGCTGTATTCAGGTCGGCGTATCTGACGATGACCGATCGCGATTCCGCACCTTGGCGCAGCCGGGCCGGTGCAGCAGGCGTCGAAGCCCGGCCTTCACTCACGCGTACCTCATCCTGGCCCGCATGGGCATCAGCAATGCCTGTGATCAGGATGGTGGCGAGTGTGCTGGCGAGCAGGCACGCTCGTTGTTGTCTGAATGTTCTCATGACTCAATCTCCTCGGTTCCTCGGTTGGGTCCTCCCGGGGTCCTGGCCGCATCGGGATGTGGACGGACTCGGGGGATGTTTGCATCGGAACACCCGTTGCCGGCGCATGGCCGGATGAGCGGGTGAGGGTTTCGTGATTCCTTCGTGACGCTTGCATAGGTGCCCACGCTGATTCGCGCGGGATGCCGAAGCGCGATGATGTGCGTGTCCCGGTCCCTTTGGAGTTTTCCTGCATGGGCATGCGGCAGTTCCGCTTCGGAGAGTGGGTTTTCGAGCCCGGTAGCTGCAGTCTTGATCGAGGCAGCGATACGGCTGTGCTTGAACCACGCGTCTCTGATCTGCTCGAGTTCTTCCTTCTGCACCCGGATGAAGTCCATAGTCATGACCGGCTTGTCGAGCAGGTGTGGCTTGGTCAGGTGGTGTCCGATGAGGCCGTCCGGCGGGCGGTGTCGGTACTGCGACGCGCTGCCGGAGGTGCGCTTTCCGGCTGTATCAGGACCATCTACAAGCGCGGCTACATCGCGAGCTTTCCTGAGCCGGCGGCAGCAACGCCGTTCAGGCAGTCCCCGGAGCGTCTGATCAGTGCTTGCGATGCATCGCTGCTGCGCTGTGTGTCGATGCCTTCTCCAGGGCAGGGCCGCGCACGAGAGGCCCTTGATTGTCTTCGCAGTGCCCTTGAACTCGATCCGCGGCTGCTCGAAGTCCTCTCACCCGCGGGTGCGCTTCGACACGTGCGCTGAGTCACGCGCTCGGGGCGCCACGTCCTGCTACCATTCGGCGTCAGCCCTCTGTCCGGTCGTTCCGGAGAGCCAGTGCGCGTACGCAGGAATTCCTGATGAGCCTCTCGCAGAAATCCGCACAGCAAACGCATGAGGCGGTCCTGTTCTTCGCGGGGCAGGCCGTGTCGCGCGAGATGCTGTACGCGGAGTTCGAGGCCCTCCTCGATTGCGTAGTGCCTATGCGCGACTTCGCAGGCAAGGAGCAGCGTGCGGCCTACGTGCGGCTCGATGCCGGACTTGAACTCTCCGTAGTGGTCCTCTTCCTGATTCCTTTTGACCAGGACGGTTTCCCCGAGCAGCGCTGGAACTTGCCGCTCAGGCAGCTTGCCGAGGCAAGCCAGCGCAGCAGCGAGCCGGATGCCGGCGGTGCACGTCTTGCTACCCGTAGCCACTGCCCCCTTCCCGGCTGGGAGCGTGGACTCTGGGATGTCGAGCACGGCCCCGGCGGGAGTACCTTGCAGCGGATGCGTGAGCGTCTGGGGATGAACCGCCTCGGGCTTGATGCATCAGCTATGGCTGGCGAGGTGCCCCAAGGGGATATGGATTTACCCACCCAGGAGCCTGCTCCGGCGCCGCATGCACAGCGACATCAGGAATCCGCGCCGGGAAATCAGGAAGCCGTGCTCGCGCTGATGCAGCAGAACAACCTGCAGGTGAGTCTGATCCGTGAACAGAGCCAGCGCGAGGTCGGCTCGATGCAGCAGCGGCTTGCCGAACTGCGGCAGCGGTGTGAGGAGCTCGAGTCTGCACGGCTGGCGGCCGTGGACGACGTTGAAAAACTGCGTGTCGCATACCAGCAGGAACTCGAACCGCTCAGGAAACGGCTCGACGCTGAAGCCGCCGAGGTGGTGCGTCTCGGCGCACGGGAGGGAGAGTTGCAGAACACTCTCGCGCAGACACAGGAATCCTTTGCCGCAGAACGAGGGGGCCTGGCGTCCGAACTGGCCCGGCAGGAGGAGCAGATACACAGCCTCAGCACCGAATTGACGGCTTTGCGGCGAGACAAACTCCGTTTGATGGATGAGGGCGCCGACGGCTTTTTCTCCGCACTCAAGGACAAGAACGTCAACTTCGTGACCTTCCAGCCGGGCGCGGGCCACGTGACGATTCCGGTGGATGATCTCAGCAGGTTTCTGGAAGAGACCGAAGCCTACGTATCGGCCAGATGCAATGTCAGCCCGGAGCACTACCGTCGCTGGTTGCATCACTACAACAACCCGGTCTGTCAGGGCGCATCGGGCAGCGGTGCGCCCTGTGCCAAGCCCCTGACCAAGATTCTCAAGCCTGCGGATTTCACCCCCGGTTTGCAGGATCGCTGCGACATCCACAAGCAGGTGCCGCGCAGTCAGACCATGCAAGGTGGCAAGTCATGAGCGAAGGCCCCGTACTCCCTCGATTCGCGACCATCGGGCTGATGGGGCGCCTCGGTACCCCCGAGGTGCTCGATACCGTGGCACATATCCGGGAGTTCCTGCGCGTGCGCGGGTGTCGCGTGTTGCTCGAAGAAGAACTCGCCGCAAAGATCGGTGCTGGCGCCGAGGAAGTGCGCCCGCGCGAGAGCATCGGTGCGGATTGCGGTCTGGTGATCGTTGTTGGCGGTGATGGCAGCATGCTGGGCGCCGCGCGGGCGCTCGCCCGGCAGGATGTGCCCGTACTGGGTGTGAACCGCGGGCGGCTCGGTTTCCTCACTGACATTTCCCCGCAGCATCTCGAAGAGCAACTCGATGCCGTGCTCGCGGGGCATTTCGTGCTCGAATCCCGTTTCCTTCTGGATGTTCTGGTCACCCGGGGCAACACGGTAGTGGCGCGTGGTGACGCGCTGAACGACGTAGTGGTGACCTCCGGCATATCCGCACGGATGATCGAGTTCGATCTGCACATCGAGGATCAGTTCGTCTACACGCAGCGCTCCGACGGGCTGATCGTTTCCACGCCCACGGGCAGTACGGCCTATTCGCTATCCGGTGGTGGCCCGATCATGCATCCGGGCCTGGACGCGCTCGTGCTTGTCCCCATGTTTCCCCACTCGCTCGGCAGCCGCCCCCTCGTCATCCACGGCAACAGCCACGTGCGCATCCTCATCAAGGAGCACAACGATCTGCACCCGGGCATCACCTGCGACGGGCAACTGAACTTCAGCGCCATCCCCGGAGACGTGATCCGCATCCACAAGAAGCCGGAGCGGCTCAGCCTGCTGCATCCGGTGGAGCACAACTTCTATGCCATCTGCCGCGCCAAGCTCGGTTGGGGCAGCGGCCTCACCGACTGAGCCCCGCCTGACGTGCCAGCGATCAAGGCTCTGGAAACCGACGTCGGTCCCGCACTCGCGGAGTTCAGCGCGCACCTCTGGTCGTTGCGTGTGCCGCACCGGGTGTTCGAGACGGCCGACGGCCTGCAGGTGCTGCTCGTCGGGACCGAGGCCCACGCGCAGATGGT
>CAIXOY010000088.1 GCA_903921135.1 uncultured Gammaproteobacteria bacterium | reverse complement strand
CACGTGGTGGTGCCGGCCAATGCGAACCGTGCCAAGCGGGCCAATATCGAGCGCTACGGCGCGCGCATCGTGCTCTGCGAGCCCACGCTCGCGGCCCGCGAGGCCACGCTCGCAGCAGTGCTCGCCGAGACGGGCGCGAACGCCGTTCCTCCCTATGACGACGCGCGCGTGATTGCGGGGCAGGGCACAGCGGCACTCGAATTGCTGGAAGACACGGGCAGCCTGGACGATATCCTCACGCCCGTCGGCGGCGGTGGGCTGCTTGCCGGCTCGGCGATCGCAGCCCACGCGCGCGATACCGCCACACGCGTGTACGGTGCCGAACCGCTCGGCGCCGATGATGCCGCCCGCTCGCTCGCGGCCGGCGAGCGTCTGCCCCAGACCGATCCGCGCACCATGGCCGATGGGTTGAGAACATCCCTTGGCGATCTGAATTTCGCCATCCTGCGCCGCGAGGTGGAGGGCATCATCACCGTGACAGAGGCGCAGATCGCCGCTGCCACGCGGCTGCTCTGGGAGATCTGCAAGCAACTCGTGGAGCCGTCCTCTGCCGTGGTGCTCGCAGCCGTGCTCGCGCAGCCCGAACGATTCGCGGGGCGTCGCGTGGGGTTGGTGCTGAGCGGCGGAAACGTGGACCTCGATGCACCTCTGCCCTGGACGGAGATCCCCGTGTGAGCATTCCTCCCTTCCACCTCGCGCTTCCCGTGACGGATCTCGAGGCGTCCCGTGCCTTTTATGCCGGACTCCTCGGCTGCGCCACGGGCCGCGAGTCTTCGCGCTGGATCGATTTCGATTTCTGGGGCCATCAGCTCGTGGCGCATCTGGTCGATCCCGACGATCACCCCGCCAGCGCCCGCAACCCCGTCGACGGCGACGATGTGCCCGCGCTGCACTTCGGCCCCGTGCTGCCGTGGGAAGAGTTCGAGTCCCTCGCCGGGAAGCTCCGTGCGGCAGGCGTGCCCTTCGTGATCGAGCCGCGCATCCGCTTTGCCGGCACGGTGGGCGAGCAGGCCACGCTCTTCCTGCGTGATCCGAGCGGCAACCACCTCGAGTTCAAGAGCTTCCGTGACCCGTCCATGCTTTTCGCCCGCGGCGAAACGGGACAATTCTGAGCATCACCATGGATACCGATACCAGTACACCCCGCGCGGGAGCCTGCGCAGGCACGGCCTTGTTGCGCGCCGAGCCAGCCGATTTCCGTGTGGACGAACGCATCGAGATGGCCCCCGAGCCCGCAGCGGAGCACCTGTGGCTGCGCGTGCGCAAAACGGGCGAGAACACCGATTACGTGGCACGCCTGCTCGCAAGAATCGCGGGTGTGGACGGCCGCGCGATGGGATTCGCCGGGCGCAAGGACCGCCACGCGGTCACCACGCAGTGGTTCAGCATCCAGTTGCCTGGCAAGCCCGATCCCGATTTCTCCGCACTGCCACCCTCGGTGGAGGTGCTGGAGACGGTGCGGCGCCAGCGCAAGCTCCAGACCGGTGGTCTGCGAGGAAACGATTTCGTGCTGCGGCTGCGGGAATTTGCGGGTGATGCCCGCCTGCTGGATTCCCGCCTCGAAGAGTTGCGCCGGGACGGCGTGCCGAACTATTTCGGCGTGCAGCGCTTCGGGCGCGAGGCGGGCAACATCGAGCGGGCCCGTGCGTGGTTCTCGGGGGCGTTGCGGGTCTGCGATCGCAGCGAGCGCGGCATCCTGCTCTCTTCGGCGCGCTCCGCCGTTTTCAATGCGGTGCTCGCGCGGCGCGTGGCAGAGGGCAACTGGACCAGGCTACTGCCGGGCGAGGCCGTGCAGCTCGACGGCAGCGGATCCTGGTTCCTCGATGACGGCAGCGATGCCACGCTGCCCGAACGCCTCGCCGCCGGTGATATCCACCCGAGCGGGCCGCTCTGGGGTTCGGGGGAGCTTGCCTCCCAGGGCGAGGCGCGCCTGCTCGAGACAGACGTCTCGGCGCTGCATGCCGATCTCGTGGGTGGTCTGGAGGCCAACGGCCTGCGGCAGGAGCGCAGGCCGCTGCGCCTTCTGCCGCGCAATCTCGCGTGGGAGTGGCTGGACGACACGAGCATCGAGCTGCGCTTCGGGTTGCCGGCGGGCTGTTATGCCACCACGCTGCTCGCCGAAGTCCTCGATACCCGTGAGCCGGAGCGCGGCGCCCCGGGCTGAATCAGCCGATCACGACCAGCCGGTGCCGCAACCGCCAGCCCTCGGCGGTGCGCAACAGTTCGTCCTGGTAGCGGCCGAAGGACACGATCTGCTTGGGCTCCTCGTCGACCTTGATCACCTGCAGGTAGCAGGATGCGGTGGCGCGGTCGCCGTCTCCCTGCACCACGAGGTTGCTGATAACATGCCGCGCGCTGCCGAAACCTGCGCGGCTCTGCGTGAAAAACGCGACGATCGCCTCGATGCCTTCGCAGCGCAGGTCCATCGCGGGCACTTCCCAGACCGCCTCGGGAACGAAGACATCCCGCATGCTCTCGGGTGGGTTGTAGTCGGCGTTGTGGCAGTACAGGTTGACGAGGTCTTCGATGGCGAGCCGGTCGGCGAGTGCGAGGGCCATGGTGCTGTCTCCGCGATGAAATGGGTTCGCGGCCGATTCTAGGGGATTGAAGATGCCCGTGTTCGCCTTCCTGCGGATGATCCTGCTGCTCGTGGTGGTGTTTGCCACGCCCGGCGCGCTGGCCGCCATGCGTTTCGAGCCTCCGGTCGCGGGCTTGCCTGATTATTCCTTCCGCTACGATGCCACGCGTGATCCCTCGGCCGATCTCGACACCGCCCGCGCCGCCGCCGCACAGAAGCACCGCCGGGTGCTGGTGATGGTGGGTGGTGACTGGTGTGTCTGGTGCTTCTTTCTCGACCGCCAGCTCGATCAGGACCGCGCCATGGCAGCGGT
>CAIXOY010000087.1 GCA_903921135.1 uncultured Gammaproteobacteria bacterium | reverse complement strand
CGGCGGCAATCCCGCTGAGCCCGGCTTGGACTCGATCCAGCGGCTGCCAAGGAAGGTGGTGAAGGGGGCGGTCTCGGTGAGGCCGTAGCCCTGGCAGAGCTTCACGCCGCGTGCCTTGTAGATGCGCACCAGCAGTTCCGGCACCGGTGCACCACCACCGACGAGAATTTCCACACTCGACAGGTCGGTGCTCGCGAAATCGGGATGCTGCGCCATGAACAGGAACATCGCCGGCGCGCCGAACATCGTCTGCACGCGGTAGCGCGCGATCGCCTCCAGTACCTGTCCCGGGTCGAAGTTGCGCAGCAGCACCACATGCCCGCCGGTCTGGAAGGTCACCATCGTCGTGACATTCAGGCCGCCGATATGGAAGAGCGGCGCGCTGCTCAGGCTCACTTGCGCGCCGAGGTTCTCGGGGCTGAAGCGGGAATTGACGTTGTTCCAGAAGAAATTGCCGTGCGTGAGCATCGCGCCCTTGGGCCGGCCGGTAGTGCCCGAGGTGTACATGATGAGTGCCGTGTCCTGCATGCCCACGCGCTCGGGCTCGGCAAGGAGCGCGGCATCGGCGGCGAATTCCGTGAGCGGCACCCAGCCCGGCGCGGGGGTTTCCACCGCCACGAAATGGCGGCAGTGCAGCGCTGCGCGGATGCCGTCGATCACCGGCACGCGCAGGTCGTCGACGAGCAGCGTGTGCAGGCCGGCATCGTTGATGATGTACTCGAGCTCGGCGCCGGTCAGCCGGAAATTCAACGGCACGAAGATCGCGCCGATGGCAGCAGTGGCGTACATCGCCTCGATGAAGGCCGGGTGGTTCGCGCCCAGAAAACCCACGCGGTCCCCGCGGTTGACGCCCGCACGGCGCAAGGCGCCGGCAAGCAGGCGGATGCGCGCGCCGAGCGCGGCGTAATCGAGCGTGACGCCTTCGAAACTGAGCGCGGGCAAGGCCGGCGTGAGTCGGCAGCGGTTAAGGATATTGGACCCGAGGCCGATATCGGGTTGCAGGGAGTCGGGCATGGTCTGGCTCCTGTGGCAGTCGGCAGGACGCCCGGGGTTCCGGGCCCGGAATCGCCGCGGATCATAGCCCAGCGCACGCATGCCGCCACAGGGCAGGCGTCGCGAGACCGCAATGTACTTGCTGCAGTGTGGTGGCCCCGGCGGAGCGCCGGGCACTATGCTTCAGCCCAGCAGCACCGCGTGCAGGAGCGCCGTGGAACACAGCAGCGAGACCATCGCCATGCCCCACCCCGGGGAGTTCCGCGAGCAGGAGGTAAGCATCCTGCTCGCCGACCTGCGCGGTTACACCGCGATGGGCAGCGAACACGACGGCAGTACGCTCATCCGCGTGCTCGATGCCTTCCTTGCGGCGATGAGCGAGGTGGTGCTCGCCCACGGCGGCACTGTCGACAAGTTCATGGGTGACGCGATCATGGCGGTGTTCGGCGCACCGGAACCCTGCCCTGGGCACGCGCAACACGCCCTCGCCTGCGCCGCAGAGATGCAGATTGCGATGGACCAACTCAACGCCGGGAACCGCGCCCGCGGACTCCCCGGCATCTTCTGCGGCGTGGGCGTCAACACCGGTCATGTGATGACAGGCTGGCTCGGCTCCCCGCGCCACCGCGAGTACTGTGTGGTAGGCGATGCGGTGAACCTTGCCGCGCGCATCGAATCGCTCAGCCTGCGGGGTCAGGTACTGGTTGGCGAGAGCACGCGCGCCGCGGCGGGAGATTTCGCGCTCACCGGCGAGGTGATGCAGGCCTGGCTGAAGGGACAGCCCGGCCCGGTGCAGGTCTACGAACTCCTCGGCATCCCCTCGCTCGATCTGCTGATCAGCCGCCGTGATCTGCGCCGCAGCCACCGCGTGCGCGTCGAAATGCCGTTCACCTACCAGTTGCTCGAGGGCAAGCGGGTGCTGGAGGACACGCACCACGGCATTGCCCATGACATCGGCTATCAGGGCGTCCTCGCGGAACTCGACCGTCCGGTCGCCCCGTTTTCGGATATCCGGCTTTCGCTCGATCTCTCACCGCTCGGCTACCGCGAAGTAGATGTGTACGGCAAGGTGCTGAACAACACCGCGCGCAAGGGCCGCCTGCTGAGCGCCATCGAATTCACCGCGGTTACGGTGCAGAGCGATATGGACAT
>CAIXOY010000086.1 GCA_903921135.1 uncultured Gammaproteobacteria bacterium | reverse complement strand
GTGAACATCACGACGGCCAGAATCACCCGGAGCGCGTCGCGCAACCAGCCCCATGCGCCTGCCGTCAAACGCCAGAACACCACCATCACCGCGACGGCGGAGAGCAGGTAGATGGACCACGCCATGATGTAGTCCGTGGTGGTCTGCATCTCAGGACACTCCCGGCCGATCAGCGGCAGCAGGGGGCAGCTGCAGGTAGAAACCGTTTTCCCGGATGCACCGCAGGACATCGGCAGCATCGGCCCGAGCAAGACGACGCTCCGGCGTAAGTGCAAGGGTCATCGCACGCTCGGCAGCACCGAACTCCCGCAACAGGGGCTCGGGGACGCGGGCGAAACCCTCCTGGTGATCGACGAAAAGATAGGTATCGGCATTGCGCCGGGAGCGGAAGACCGCACAGAGCAAGCGGCTCACACGGACGCCCTCGCAAGCTCCCACAAGGATTCACCGATGGCCTCGCGCCGCCACCCGTTCAGCAACGGCGAGGCCGGGGCTTCTCCTGTGGATGCCCGTCGCACCAGATCTTCGAGGTCACGTCGTTTCGCCAGCATCTCAGGCGCTACGCCGAGTGCCTCGGCGTGTTCCAGCACCCGCGCCCGCAGCGCCTTCACGCGTCGGGTTTCGGCGGGCCCGGGGGGCGGGGGCACCGGTTCGGGCATAGCGCCTGCGTCCAGCGCGAGCGCAGCGGCGATTTCTGATACCAGATTCTTGCCATGGCGCCGGCGTACTGCCTCGGGGAGATCCGGCACGCCAGACAATGCGCGCTCATCCAGCGCCGGCATCTCGGCCATGCGCAGCAGCGCTGCATCTGGCACGACCCAATTGCGGGGCAAATCGCGCTCACGGGCCACGCGCTCCCGCCAGGCATGGAGTGCGCGCAGCGCTGCGAGGCGAGGACGATCCAGTCGCCAGGCGCCGCCAATGCTGCCGAGGTCCACGCCGGGCTCCCGGTTTCGCGCACGCGGCACGATCGCCGCACATTCGGCAGCGGCCCAGGCGGCCTTCCGTGGATCAGCAGCGAGGTGAGCGCTCAAGGCTGCGTGCAGCCTCGGGAGGTAAAGCACATCCTCGGCGGCATACTTCAGCTGCGCCCCGGAGAGCGGCCGCTGCAGCCAGTCGGTGCGGGTTTCGGATTTCTCCAGTTCGATGCCCAGCTCGAGGCCCACGAGCCGCTGGTAGCCGATGGAAAGGCCGTGCCCGCAAAAGGCCGCGAGAACCTGCGTGTCGATCAGCGGATCTGGCAATGCACCCAGCCTGCGGGAGCAGACCTCGAGGTCCTCGCTGCAGGAATGCATGATCTTGGTGACAGAGGTATCGGACAGCACGTCAGCAAGTGCCGACAGATCCTCGATGGCGAGGGGATCGACCAGATGGCACTGCTCCCCGTCGAACAACTGGAACAAGGCGGCCTGGGCGTGGAATGTCCTGACACGCATGAACTCGGTGTCGAGTGCCAGCACGCCCGATGCCTTGCAGCGTTGCGCGGCACTACGCAATGCATCGGCATCCGGCAGCAACGACCAGGAGGGCGTGTCAGGCGTCGTGGTATTCAAACCGGTTTGCGTCCGAGAAATGCATGTTGAAGAGTGCCGCCATCGACGTACTCGAGCTCACCTCCGAGCGGCACGCCGTGGGCTATACGCGACACCGCAACGCCGGCTGCACGCAATTGCTCGGTGATGTAGTACGCCGTCGCTTCGCCCTCGACGGTCGGGTTGGTCGCGAGGATCACCTCGCGAAAACCCTCTTCGCGCGCGCGTGCGGCGAGCAGATCGAGCCCCAGTTCGGCAGGGCCGATGCCATCGATCGGCGAGAGTCGTCCTAGCAGGACGAAGTAGAGCCCGCGATAACCGCCAGCCTGCTCCACCGCAATGACGTCGGCAGGCGTCTCGACGATGCAGAGCGTGCTGCGATCCCGACGCTCGCTGGCACAGATGGCGCAGACGCTGTCCTCGCTAAGGTTCCGGCAGAGCCGGCAACGCCCCACCCGTTCCACCGCAATGGCAAGCGCCGCGGCAAGCGCAGATGCACCCTGACGATCCCGCTCCAGGAGGTGCATGGTCATGCGCTGGGCCGATTTGGGCCCAACGCCTGGCAGGCACTGCAGCGCGTCCATGAGGGTGTCGATTGCCGGACCGAAGCGCATGCAGTCAGTTCCCGTGTTGTCAGAATCCGGCCGGAAAGCCCGGTGGCAAGCCGAGGCCGCCCGCGACATCGGCAAGCCGGTCGCGCTGGAGTTCGCCGAGACGTCGGACCGCATCATTGCAGGCAGCGGCGACCAGATCCTCGATGACTGCCGGGTCCTCGGTGAAGAGGGACCGCTCGATATGAATGCCGCGCACCTCGTGGCTGCCGGTCATCCGTACGCGGACCAGCCCGCCTCCGGACTCACCCTGCACTTCCAGACGCGCGACCTCCTCCTGAACGGCCTTCAGCTTTTGCTGAACGGCCTGCGCCTGCTGCATCAGTTCCTGCCACCCTTTCACTTCAATTTCCTCTTTCCGCCGCACACGCCGGGGTTTCGACGGGGCGGATGCTGTCACGAAGCAGGCGACCGGCGAAAGTATCGAGCAGCAGACGCACATTTGGATCCTGCTCGATGCGCAGGACCGCACTCACCCGTCGCTCCTCGATGAGGCGCGCCTCGCGGGCAGCCGGTGTTTCGCCCGCGGGCTCGGCTGTCCTCAGGCTGATGTCGACGCCCTCTCCGAAGTGCGCTGCAAGGGCGCCGGCGAGGCGCTCCGTCGCAGCCGCAGATGCAAGGCTCGCATGCCCGGCGCTCAGGTCGAGCACCACGCGCGTGCCGTCTGTTTCTCGGGGTAATGCGTGCATGGCGAGGCTTCGCGCCATACCCGCCAGAGGCAGAATCTCGAGCAAGGCCGCCCAGTTTGTGGCATCAAGTGCGGCGAGCGCTGCAGGTGCTACAGGTTCCGGGCCGGGCTCCGGAGGCAGCTCGGGAGATGTTTCCGGCAGGGAAACCTCTTCCAACACCTGCGGCGCGGGGAGCGGTGATACGGCATCCGGGGCCCGGCGTGCCTCTGGCGGCCGGGTCTCCGGCGGATCAGGCTTTTTTGCCGGGCCCGCCACCTCCCGCGCGGGAGCGGTCGGGGTGGGCAGGGCAGCCGAGGGCGGGGCGGATGCGGGACGGAACGCAAGCATCCGCAGAAGTGCCATCTCCAGCCCGCTGCGCGCATCCGGGGCGTAGGGCATGTCACGGCGGCACTGCAGCCCTATCTGGTAATACAACTGCAGATCTGCCTGCGTGGCGGCAGATGCCCACGCCTGCGTCTGTTCCCGATCACCGTGGACGGACTCGATCGCAGCCGGTACGGCCTGCACCAGAGCTATGCGATGGAGTTCAGCGAGCACCTCGGCCAGCACGCGCTCGCAGTCCGCACCCTGCGTGGCCAGCGACTCCACGGCTCCCAGCACCCGCGACGCGTCCGCCGCCAGCAGGGCATCGAGCAGTACACGCAGTTGCTCGCGTTCCACATAGCCGAGCATCTCGCTGACAGTGGCGGCGGCAACCTTGCCCCCGCCATGCGCGATCGCCTGGTCTGTCAGACTGAGGGCATCGCGCATACTGCCTTGGGCTGCGATGGCGATCTGCCAGAGCCCGGCGCGCTCGCCCTCGAGTCCCTCTGCCGCCAGAATGCGCTCGAGATGGTCCGTTATCTGCTCGGGTGACAGGTTTCGAAGGTGTAACTGCAGACAACGGGACAGCACCGTCGCGGGTAACTTCTGCGGATCCGTGGTGGCCAGCAGGAATTTGACGTGCGGCGGCGGCTCTTCGAGGGTTTTGAGGAGCGCGTTGAAGGAGTGGCCAGAGAGCATGTGCACCTCGTCGATGAGGTACACCTTGTAACGCCCCCGTGCAGGCGCGTAGAGAACGTTCTCCAGCAGTTCGCGCGTATCCTCGACCTTGGTGCGCGACGCCGCGTCGACTTCCAGCAGATCGACAAAACGGCCGTCGGCGATCTCCCGGCAAGCGCTGCACACCCCACAGGGTGTCGCGGAGACGCCCTGCTCGCAGTTGAGGCATTTGGCAATGAGCCGGGCGAGCGTGGTCTTGCCCACGCCGCGGGTGCCCGTCAACAGGTAGGCATGATGGAGCCGATTGCTGCCCAGCGCGTTGACCAGGGCACGCAGCACGTGCTCCTGCCCGACCATCTGTTCGAAGGTCTGCGGACGCCAACGGCGCGCGAGTACCTGGTAACTCATGGCGTGGGGACTGGTTCCGGGTGGAGGCACGACCTGATGGGGTGGAGGCGGCCCCGGCCAGCCGCACCCCGGCACACGCATCGGCAACTACCGTTGCTCCCTTCCGGGCCTGGCGGGGTTTGCTGCCTAGCGTTGCGAGGGGACCGACCGGGACCACCATAAGGGCCCCATACAGGAGGCGGCGGATTATGGGCGATCGACGGTGCGCGCAGCAAGCAGCGCGAGACGCCCGGGAGAGCCTGCCGAGCGGGCTTGACAACGAAAGTTGGGGATGAAAAGAATGCGCCGCCTTCGCGCCCTGCTGTATAGGCGCAAGGCCCATCGGGCACCGTGAGGTCCCGGAGCGCAGCCCGCAGCAGAGGTCATGGATGCAGCCCGAACCCCTGATCGAGATCGACACCCGCGTCCTCAAGGAAGACTACTGCAACTACGATCTTGTGGCGCGCTGCTGGAATGACGAGTACCGCGGCCGGGTGTGGAAAAACAAGGAACGCATCGCGGATTTCGAGGGCACCGATCTGGACGAGATCATGCTCGAACTGCGTGCGATCGTTGACGCGATCCAGCACGACAAGCGCCGCGAGCGCGGCAAGCGCAAGATCTCGGCCGCCGAGCTCACCGATGCACTCGCCGGCATAGAACCCAAACTGAGCCGCACCCAGAGGGCAATGCTCAGCGTTCACGCGCGGGCGCCCCTGCAGCGGGTGATGATGAGGGCAATGCTCAGGCTCGGGGATTACGCCACGGCGGAACTCGCTTTCGACGAATACGTGCAGGTGGCCAGGCGGCTGTCCGACGAACTCGGGTATGCACCCGGCAGCCGGCGCAAGGACGTCTACCCCGGCAGCGCCCTGCTCTTTTCGGATGACATCGTGATCGATTCTGTCGGCCCGGAAACGGTGCTGGTGCTTCGTCCGGAAGTAACCAAGGCCATCGAGGCACTCAAGTGGTGACCACAGCGGCCTGAACGGGTGCCACATCAGCAGGTGACCAGAGCAGCCTGACGCCGGGCTCCCCCGGCGCGGCCTCGAAACCCTCGCAGATTCCCACGCCACCGACCGCAGCGAGATGGCCGTCGACGAGCAGCAAGGGCAGACCGTCGCGCAGCCACGGAGGCACACCGGCCTCGGCCAGCACCTGTTTCAACGGCTTGGCGGGCCGCCCCTGCAGGCGGCACATAACGCCAGGGCTCCGGAACACCACCGAATAGCGCTGCCCCGCACGCACCCCACCCGTGCCGGGTTCTGGCAGCAAGGACACGCGTCCCGCGCCGGCCACCTGACCTACGTGCCCGACGTCCATCTCGAACCCCTGCGGAGCCGCCGCGCGGTCCGCCCGACGCGGCAACAGATAGAGCGCGTCATCAAAGCGCCGCACCACCATCGCACCGATCACAAGACGGGGCTGGCGATCGGGGGCTGCCTCGATGACCTCCGCGACGAGGGTTTCCAGCGAGCGTGCTTCAGCGGCCTGTTCGGTCTCGGCCTTCAGCCACTCACGCAGCACCATCCGTCTGCGGGCGAGCGGTAGCATGCGCCACGGCGCGAGACGCAAGCGAGGCTGGCCGAAGCGGTCGGTTTCCACACAGCGGGCGAGATCCTCGTCGGCGCGCACAGAGCAAATCGCCGCTGCATCGGCGCAGTGCGCCGCAGCGCGCCCGATGCGTGCGGCGGCGCCGGGCCAACGCGCCTCCAGGCGCGGGATGATCTCCAGTCTCAGATAATTTCTGGCGTAGTGCGCCTGCGCGTTCGAGGGATCCTCGATCCAGTCGAGCCCGGCGGATACCGCATGCTCGCGAAGGCGCTCACGCGGCCACTCGAGCAGGGGCCTGCACAGGGTGGCTGCACCGCAGGGGCGGCTTGCCGGCATACCCGCGAGCCCGGCGGGCCCGGCTCCGCGCAGCAGTCGCAGCAGCACGGTTTCGGCCTGATCCTCCTGATGATGGGCGAGGAGAAGTAGATCGTCTTCACGACAGAAGCTCTCGAACACCTGATAACGCGCCCGTCGCAGCCGATCCTCTGCCGGGGAGCCTGCCTCAGCACGGCGCGCAGTGAAGACAACGCCGAGCGACTCGCAAGTCCCGGCGCAACGAGCCGCCCATGCGGCCGAGTCGGGATGCACGGCATGATCGACGTGCAGCGCCTCCAGACGGGGCGCGGCCTCGCGACCGGCGAGAAACCGCTGGCACAGGTCAAGGAGGACGAGGGAGTCCATGCCACCGCTGAAAGCGACTACCCAGCGTCGGGCAGCAGGATGCTGCTCCAGCAGGCGTTCGAAGGGTTCGTCAGGGCGCACGGCGCTCAGCGACTGCCGAAGGACATGAGCCTCCGGAACCGGGCCTCCAGCAACTCCTCGTGGGGGATCCCAGCAAGGCGATCGAGTTGCGCGATGAGGTGCTCCCGAACGCGGTTCGCCACTGTGTCAGGATCACGGTGAGCGCCACCACGCGGCTCCGGAATCGTTGCGTCCACGATGCCCAGCTCCTGCAGCACGGTCGAGGTGACGCCCATCGCCTCGGCCGCCTCAGGCGCCTTGTCCGTGGTCTTCCAGATGATGTTCGCGCATCCCTCGGGAGAGATGACGAAGTAGGTGGCGTACTGGAGCATGGCCAGGTGGTCGCCCACCCCGATGCCGAGCGCGCCACCGGAACTGCCCTCCCCGATCACCACGCAGACGATCGGCGTCGAGAGCCGCGACATCACGGCAAGATTCTGCGCGATCGCCTCGCTGATGCCGCGCTCCTCGGAATCGATGCCCGGGTAGGCGCCGGGGGTGTCGATAAGGGTGACCACGGGGAGACGGAAACGCTCGGCGAGTTCCATCAGCCGCAGCGCCTTACGGTAGCCCTCCGGCTTGGGCATCCCGAAGTTGCGGCGCACTTTCTCCTGGACACTGCGGCCCTTCTCCTGGCCGATCAGCATGACGGGACGGCCATCGATACGCCCGATGCCGCCGATGATCGCAGCGTCATCGCCGAAGCGCCGGTCGCCGTGGAGTTCGTCGAAATCCGTGCAGATTCGCTCGATGTAATCGCTGGTGTAGGGGCGCCGTGGATGCCGCGCCACCTTCACGATCTGCCAGGGCGTCAGAGCGCCGTAGATTTTGTCGGTGAGACGCTCGCTCTTGCCGCGGAGTTTCTCGATCTCGTCGGTGATGCTGATGCCGGCATCGTTGCCCACGAGGCGGAGCTCTTCGATGCGCGCTTCGAGTTCGGCGATCGGCTGTTCGAAATCGAGGAAATTGGGGTTCATCGCGGAAGAACGGCCTTGCCACGCGGAGCGGGCGCTGAGCTTAGCAATCCGACCGTCAAAATTCCACGCACCCGGGCCGCGCCTCAACCATAGGAAAGGGTGACGTTCTCGGGGCCGAAACGCTCGCGCAAACGGCCGAGCGCCTCGTCTGTGGGGGGCACCCGCCACTGTTCGCCCAGGGTGATGTCGGCCTGCGCTCCGCTTCCGGTGTAAACGATGCGCACGGGGCAGCCTCCGCGCGTGCGCCAGCCGCCCATCAACGCGCCGAACTGCGTGACGAAATCCGCCGTGAACTGGGCTTCGGCGAGGCGCAGCACGAGTTCCCTCGCAAATCGGCGTCGGGCTTCGGCCAGCGTGTAAGCCTCCTGCGCTCTCATCCTCAGCCCACCGCCGGAGAACTCGTCCACACTGACGCTGCCCTCGACCACGAGGAAGCTGTCCGGAACCACGAACTCGCGGCAACTGCGATAGGTGTCGGCAAACAGCGACACCTCGATGCGGGCGGTGCGATCGTCGAGCTGCACGAAGGCGATGTCCTCGCCTTTCTTGCTTTTCATGGTGCGCAGGCCGACCACCAGACCCACGACCCGCTGGGGTTCATCCGAAGGTCGAAGGCCCGCGATCCTGTTGCGCGTGAAGCGCGCTACTTCGGCCGCATAGTCGTCGATGGGGTGCCCCGTCACGTAGAGCCCGAGGGTATCCCGCTCGCCGCGGAGCCGCTCCTTGACGCTCCAGGCAGGCGCAAAGGCATAGGCAAGATAAGGGTCAGGGTTCTCATTACTGCCCGTCGCACTGCCGACTGCATCGCCGAACAGGTCCACCAACCCCACGTTGTGATTGCGCGCCTGTTGCTCGGCCGCCTTGAGCGCCTCCGGCATGGCGGCCATGAGGACCTGCCGCGGCGCGCCAAGACCGTCCATCGCACCGGAGCGGATCAGTGCCTCCAGCGCACGCTTGTTGACGCGCTTGGGGTCGGTGCGGCGACAGAAATCGAAAAGATCAAGGAAGGGCCCGTCCTTGGCGCGTGCATCGGCCAGGCTCTCCACCGGCCCCTCGCCGATACCCTTGATGGCGCCCAGCCCGTAGACGATCTCACCCGTCGCATTCACGGTGAAACGGAACTCGCTTGCGTTCACGTCGGGCAGCACCAGAGGCAGCCGCATGTGGCGGCACTCCTCTACCAGCACCACGACCTTGTCGGTGTTGTGCATTTCGGAGGAGAGCACCGCGGCCATGAATTCCGCGGGGTAACGCATCTTGAGCCAGGCGGTCTGGTAGGAGACCAGCGCATACGCGGCGGAGTGCGATTTGTTGAAGCCGTAGCCCGCGAATTTCTCCATGAGGTCGAAGATGGATCCGGCGAGCTCCGGCTCGATGCTGTTGTCGCGCGCACCGGCCATGAAAATCTCGCGCTGCTTGGCCATCTCCTCGGGCTTCTTCTTGCCCATCGCGCGTCGCAGCAGGTCTGCGCCACCCAGGGTGTAGCGCGCCAGCACCTGCGCGATCTGCATCACCTGCTCCTGGTAGAGGATCACGCCGTAGGTGTTGTCGAGAATGGGTTCGAGAAGTGGATGCGGATAGCGCACCACGGCACGGCCATGCTTGCGGTCGATGAAATCGTCGACCATGCCCGACTGCAGGGGGCCGGGGCGGAACAGCGCAACCAGCGCCACGATGTCCTCGAAGCAACTGGGCTGCAGGCGCTTGATCAACTCTTTCATGCCGCGCGATTCGAGCTGGAACACGGCAGTGGTCTCGCCGCGGCACAGCATGCCGAAGGTCGATGCGTCATCGAGGGGAATGGTGTTGATATCGACGGGCGTTTCGCCCTTGCGCGCGCGCGATGCGTTGATGATGTCCAGAGCCCAGTCGATGATCGTGAGCGTGCGCAGACCGAGGAAGTCGAACTTCACCAGCCCCACGGACTCGACGTCGTCCTTGTCGTAATGGGTGACGGGGCCGCTGCCCGTGTCGTCTGCATAGAGCGGCGAGAAATCCGTGAGCGTGGTGGGAGCGATCACCACGCCGCCGGCGTGCTTGCCTGCGTTGCGCGCGATGCCTTCGAGCTTGAAGGCCATCTCCATGATCTCGGAGACGTCCTCGTTCTGCGCCACGAAATCACGCAGCGGCTGCTCCTGTGCCATGGCCTTTTCGAGAGTCATGCCGACTTCGAAGGGAATCATCTTCGAGAGCTTGTCCGCGAGGCCGTAAGGTTTGCCCTGCACGCGCGCGACGTCGCGCACCACGGCCTTGGCGGCCATGGTGCCGAAGGTGATGATCTGCGACACCGCATCCCGCCCATAGGTTTCGGCGACGTAGGAGATGACCCGGTCCCGCCCCTCCATGCAGAAGTCGACGTCGAAGTCGGGCAGGGAGACACGCTCGGGATTGAGGAATCTCTCGAAGAGAAGGTTGTAGGCCAGAGGATCCAGATCCGTGATCCCCAGCGCGTAAGCCACCAGCGAGCCCGCGCCCGATCCCCGGCCCGGCCCCACGGGCACGCCGTTGTTCTTGGCCCAGGCAATGAAGTCCATCACGATGAGGAAGTAGCCCGCGAAGCCCATCGAGTTGATCGTCTTCAGCTCGAAGGCAAGGCGCTCTTCGTAGGTGTGGACATCGGCAACGGGCCGGACCATGCCAGACAATCGCGCTGCGAGCCCCTGCGCAGACCGGCGCTCAAGGTAGAGTTCGGGGGTGTCACCTTCGGGAACCGGATAGTCCGGAAGGTGGTACTTCCCGAGTTCGATGGTGAGCGTGCAGCGACGCGCGATTTCCACCGTGTTTTCGAGGGCCTCGGGCAGATCGGCGAACAGTGCCTGCATTTCCTCTGCCGGACGCAGGTACTGGAACTGGCTGTAACTGCGAGGGCGCCGCGGATCCGCCAGCGCCCTGCCCTCCTGGATGCAGACTCGGGCCTCGTGTGCCTCGAAATCCTCACGCGCGAGAAAGCGCACATCGTTCGTGGCCACCACCGGACAACCGGAACTGGCCGCCAACTCGACAGCGAGGTGGAGGTAATCCTCCTCCTGCGGACGTCCGGTGCGGCAGAGTTCAAGATAGAAGGCGTCGGGGAAATCCTGCATCCAGCCTTGGAGAGTTTGCTCTGCCTGCGCGGACTTGCCCGCCAGCAGGAGCTGCCCGACAGCACCATCACGCCCGCCAGACAGCGCGAGAAGGCCTTCGGTACTCCCCTGCAACCAGCCTCGTCGCACCACGGGCTTTCCGAGTTGCTGGCCCTCGAGCCACGCCCGGGACAAGAGGCGCATCAGGTTGCGATACCCCGCGCGGGATGCCACCAGCAGCGTCAGAGGGTGCACTGCTCCCGCATCGTCGATCAGCACATCGCTGCCCGCGATGGCCTTGATGCCTGCCGCGGAGGCTTCCTTGTAGAACTTGATAAGGCCGAACAGATTGGAGAAATCCGTGAGGGCGACGGCCGGCATGCCTAGCTCGGCACAACGCTCCGCGAGCTCCTCGATACGCACCAGCCCGTCGACAAGCGAGTACTCGGAATGCAGCCGCAGGTGGACGAAGGAAACACTCATCTGGGACCCCCGGATTCCGGAAGGCATTGTGCCGCTGCAGCGCGGACGGGCGCAAAGGACATGCGATGCACCGGCGACGGCCCCAGACGCGCAAGTGCTTCGAGGTGCATCGGCGTGGGATAGCCTTTGTGTACAGCAAAGCCGTAGCCCGGGTACTGCTGCTCCAGACACGCGAGATCGGCGTCGCGACAGACTTTCGCAAGGATCGACGCTGCGCTGATAGCAGGCACTCGCGCATCCCCACCGATGACGGGAGCGCAGGCATAGGGCCACTGCGGGCAACGGTTGCCGTCGACGAGTACGAACTGCGGCGACTGATGGAGCGCTTCGACGGCGCGGCGCATCGCGAGAAGGCTGGCGTGGAGGATGTTGAGTACGTCTATCTCGGCGGGGCTCGCGCGGCCCACCGCCCACGCCAGAGCGTGCGTGCGGATCGCTACGGCAAGCCGTTCGCGCGCGCTTGCAGTGAGCTTCTTGGAGTCGGCAAGGCCGGGAAGCGCCGCATCAGCGGGAAGAATCACGGCAGCCGCGACGACGTCCCCCGCGAGCGGCCCGCGACCGGCCTCATCCACACCTGCAACCAGACGATGACCGACAACGAGGCCAGCCCAGTCTCCCGTGCGGGAAACAGCGGGATGCGGTGCTACAGGTACGGGAGACATCCTGCCGCGGGCAGGATCAACGCTTGCGATCGGCGCAGAGGATGGTCGCCGAGCAAGCGAGTTCGCCTTCCACCGAGGCCCGGCACTCGAACTTCCAGATACCGCGCTTCTCCGCGAGGATGGTGGCGTCGAGTTGCAGACGATCACCGGGCACCACGGGCCGCTTGAAGCGGAGGTCATCGGCGCCCACAAAGAGGTAGATGGAACCGTCCGCTGGTTTCTTTCCCATCGTCTTGAAGCCCAGTATGCCGGCCGCCTGTGCCATTGCCTCAACGATCAGTACGCCGGGCATGATGGGCTTGTCGGGAAAATGACCGTCGAAAAAGGGCTCGTTCACTGTCACGTTTTTGTAAGCCGTGATGGACTTGCCGCACTCCAGGGCAACCACCCGGTCTACCAGCAGAAATGGATAACGGTGGGGGAGATGCTCGCGGATCTCGTTGACGTCCATGAGCATCGTTGCGTTACCTCGGCAGGCGCAGGGCGCGTGGTCGTGAGAGAACGCTGAGGCGAAAGCTGCCCAGTTCGCGCCCGGTTGGATCCGGGCGCGGAAGGAGTTCCGGTCAGGGCTTGCTCTGGTTGAGCTTGTCGGTGACCTTGGCGGTCAGGCTGTAGCTTGCTTCCGAATACAGCGCCGCCTGGGAGTTCAGCAGAAGGCCAATGCCTTCGGTCTTCACGAGATCACCAACGACGGTGTTGGCGCGGGGCATCATCTCGCGCATCACGCGACCTGCCACCTCACGCTCGGATTGCTGGAGTTTCTTCACCACGAACTCGAGATCGGTACGCAGGTCGTTCAGCTTCTTGGCCTTGTCGGCCTGCTGCTCGGCGCTCATGACTTCACGGTTCTTGTTGAATTCTTCGGCGAGCTGGTCGTACTGCTTCTTGATGTCTTCGGCTTCTTTCTTGTTGCGCGTGTAGTCCGGTGTCTGGCGCAGGGCGTTGAACTGCGTTTTTGCTTCTTCGGTATTGAACACCGCTTCTTCGAGATTGAGGACGGCGACGCGCCCCTGTGCCGCAGCGGCACCCGAAAACAGCGATAGCGCGCAGGCAAAGATCGCAACAAGACCGATCCGATTCACGTGGATGCTCCAGGCAGAAGTGTTCAGGAAGTTCGACATCAGAAGCCTTGGCCAAGCGAGAACTGGAAGACTTCAGTCCGGTCAGAGGCCTCATCGTTGATGGGCTTGGCGAGGCTGAACGTGATGGGCCCGAAGCCAGTGATCCACGTCACACCGAACCCGACCGAGTACCGCAATTCACCAAAATCGATGTCTGAACATAGTACTTGGTCAGGATTGCAGTTTGTATCAAAAACATTACCGAAATCGAGGAAAAAGCCCGTTCTGACCGAGCGCTGGTCCTTGATGAAGGGCATCGGGAACAGCAGCTCCGCGCCGCCCTCGACGAGGATGTTTCCGCCGAAGGGATCGTTGCCGTTGTTGTTGCGACTGTTGTAGTAAGCGGGGTTCGAGACGATCAGTTGCTTGCCTGACGGGTCCTTGCAGTCGGTCATGGGAATGTACTTGCCATCGACCAGTTCGTGCGCGCAGGTGACGTAAGCACGACCGAGATAATCGTCCAGCGCCGTGTTCAGGATCGAGCGTGTCTCGTAGAGATCCGCGACAGAACTGCGCGGGCCGAGCGTGTTGGCCTTGAAGCCCCTCACAGAGCGGAAACCGCCGGAGTAGAAATGCTCGAAGAAGGGCAGTTCCTTGGTGTCACCGAAACCGTCGCCGTAGCCGAGATCGGCGCGCAGACGGATGGTGAAATCCCGCCAAAGGGGAATGAAGAGCTGCCCGTTGTAGTTCAGCTTGAAATACTTGAGATCGCTTCCGGGAGTGGCAACCTGCAGGGACAGGTTCTGGGCATAACCCCGCGTCGCGAGTTGGCCGCGGTTCAGCGCGAATTGCGACCAGGTACCGGTGACGAGGTAGTTGAAGAAGCTGTCACCGTAGAGGTCCAGGAAGCCGTCTTGCGCGCCATTGCGGAAAAAATCTGCAGGAGGATCACCCACCGTGAACTGCCCTGGCGTCAGGTAAGAGAGACTGCCGAAGTTGGCAACGTCGGCCGGGTTGACGTAACCGATCGCGTCCTCCCACGGGCGGGGGCTACCCTTGATCTCCTGCACTGCGCCAACACCGGCATTGATGTCCGTCTGGTTGATACCGAAGGTAAGGCCCAGGCGCTGGGTTTCACTTATCGGGTAGCCGAACGCAACACTGGCACCGATGGTGTCGGTGGTGTAGCTCGCGATGTTGATTTCTTTCAGGTCGGTTGATCGGTAGAACACCGTGAAACCGCGGCTGATGCCGTCTTCGGTGTAGTACGGATCAACGTAGTTGAAGCTGTAGAGATCCTGATACTTGCTGGTGTTGAGGCCGATGCCCACCTGCTTGCCAGTACCCAGGAAGTTGTTCTGCTGGAGGTTGGCGCCAAGGATCAGGCCCGCGTCCTGAGCGTAGCCCACGCTTGCTCCGATCGAGCCGGAAGACTGCTCTTCCACCGTGTAGTTGACGTCGATGAGGTCATCCGTACCGGGGACCGCCTTGTTCTCCGTCTTCACTTCCTTGAAGAAGCCGAGACGTTCGAGGCGTACCCGTGACTGCTCGATCAGCGCCGAGGACGCCGGCGCCGACTCCATCTGCCGCATCTCGCGGCGCAGCACCTCGTCGATGC
>CAIXOY010000085.1 GCA_903921135.1 uncultured Gammaproteobacteria bacterium | reverse complement strand
CGCCGTCGTCAGCCTCCACGCGCTCGCGTGAGGGCGGGCGACAGGCGCGTCACTTCGCCCGCTTCGCGGCGGCCTTCGCCAAGCCCTCAGCCTGAGGCCGCGGCGCGAAGGGCCGCGGCGAGCCGCGCCACCGCCTCGTCATCTGCAGCGCCGACCGGCAAGGTCCACGCAAGCTCCCCGCCCGAAGGCGGTTCGCACGCGGCAAGCTGGGAGGCGAGCACCGCATCGTCCGCCTCGGAGGCATCCTGCCCCTCGGCCAGACGCAGCGCCACGCGCCGGTGCAACTCCGCGGGCGGCGCATCGCAATGGAGGATCCGGAAGGGCACGCCCAGGCGTTCAGCCAACACCCGGAATCGCTCCCGCAAACCACGCCGGATGAAGGTTGCGTCCAGCACCACCGGATGCCCCGACTCGAGCACCGTGGTGGCGAGTTCCTCGAGACGTGCGAAGGTGCGCGCGCCGGCCTCGCGCGTGTAGATATCGGGCATGCCGGGCGCTCGCGTGTCGGCATCGGGCGCGAGCCCGAAGAGTCGCTTTCGCTCGACGTCCGCACGGATGCGCACCGCCTGCAGTGCCGCCGCCACACGCAACGCGACAGTGGATTTGCCCGAGCCCGACACGCCGCAGGTGATGGCGAGAAAACGCGGCCTTGCGTGCCCGAAGCAATCCGCGAGCGAGAGATAGCGCCTGAACGCAAGCTGTGCGGCTGAACCGCTCTCGAGCGGCGGCCGGCCCGCAAGCAGCGCCACCTTGGCGCGCACCATCGCGCGGTAGGCGCGACAGGTGTCGAACACCGTCATGGCGCCGTAGTCACCGCTCTCCTCCAGCCAGGCGTTCAGTGCCAGAAAACCGCCCTCGCTGACACCGCGCGCCTCGCAGTCCATGACGAGGAAAGCCATCTCGCTCGCCACGTCGATCCAGCGGAAACGCGGGTTGAACTCGACGCAATCGAAAGCAATGACACGATCGCCCTCGACCAGCAGATTGCCGAGGTGCAGGTCGCCGTGACACTCGCGCACGGCACCGGCCTCGTGCCGGCGCCAGAACTCGCGCTCCAGCCTGCGCCAATCGGCCCAGGTGCGCTCTTCCACGGTGTTCAGCAGCAAGACGTCCTCGCGCTCGCGCAGGTAGGCGCGGCACTGCCGGAAGTTCTCGGCGAGCGCATCACGGAAATGCGGCGGCACGCCATCCTGCTGCTCGTCGCCGGCCGGGGCACGCGGAAGTGTGCGGTGCAGCCGCGCGAGATCCGTGCCGAGCCGCCTCCACATGGCCGCCGGCACCGTGCCCGCCGCAGCGCGCTCGGCCAGCAGATCATCGTCCGGGAAACGCCGCATGCGCACGGCGAAATCGATGACTTCGCCCTCCCCCGCCACGCGTGGCCCCTCGGGCCCGCGGACGATGGCAACCACGTCGAGGTACAGGCCCGGCGCGAAGCGACGGTTCAGCCGCAATTCCTCGAAGCAGAAATGCCGCCGCGCCTCGAGGGAGCGGAAGTCGAGAAAGCCGAGGTAGACGGGCTTCTTCAGTTTGTAGGCGAAGTCTCCGGCGAGGAACACGCGGGAGATGTGGGTCTCGACCAGGCGGACCTGTTCGACCCGGTGGGGATAGGCGCGGGGCTCGAGCAGTGACTCGCTCAGTGCGTCCATGCGTGGTTCAGGAAGGCGGCGATCCAGCGCGCCACGCGGGCCGAATCGGTGGCAGTGGCGAGCGATGCCATGCCAGCCGCGATGCGCTCGTCACCGATCAGTGCGCGGCGCACTTCCATCAATTCGCGCGAATACTCCCGGCTGAATTCGGGGTGGGCCTGCATCGCGAAAATGTGGGAGCCGATGTGGTACATGGCGACCGGGCAGAACGCACTGGCGGCGAGGGGTTCGGCATGCGGCGGCAGCGCCGTGACCTGATCCTGGTGGCTCACCACCATGCGCACGCTGCGCGCGTCGTCGTCGATCCACGGCGCGGGCGCGGTGATGCCGGCCTCGTGCACCCCAACACCCCAGCCCTGCGGGGCCTTCACCACTTCGCCGCCCAGCGCGCGGGCAATGAGCTGGTGGCCGAAGCAGATGCCGACCAGCGGGATCTTCCGCGCGTCGAGTTCACGGATGAAACCCGCAAGCCAGTGGATCCAGGGCAAGTCCTCGTAGGCCGCGTGACGGCTGCCGGTGATCAGCCAGCCATCGTGTGCATCCGGCGCAGCGGGCCTCTGCCCCGCACGCACGTCGTACTGCCGGAACGTGAGCGCGCCGTCTGCGGCGTGCAGCAGTTCCTCGAGCATGGTGCCGTAACCGGGGAAGCGGCCGGCGAGTTCTGCCGGCGGTTCGCCGACCACGAGGATGCCGATGGAATGCGTCATGGACTGCTGCCCCTCAGGAGAGCGTGCCGCCGTCGATGCGGATGTCTTCGCCGTTGATGTGGGCTGCGTCGTCCGAGGCGAGCATCGCGACCACGCCGGCCACCACCTCGGGCGGGCGGGGGCCTGCCAGCGCCTTGCAGCGGTCCATCCAGCTGAAATCCACGCCTTCCGGCATCTTCACGCCCTTGGACATGGGTGTTGCGATGTCGCCGGGCGACACACTGTTCGCGCGCAGACCCAGACGGCCGTACTCCACCGCGATGGTGCGCGTCATGGCCAGCACCGCGCCCTTCGAGGAGGAGTACACGCCGCCCCACGGCAAGCCCGCATGCGAGGAGGTAGAAGCCGTGTTGACGATGTTGCCGCCCACCTTGAGGAGATGGGGAATGGCCTCACGGCAGAACAGGAAGGTGCCGTAGACGTTCACCTCGATCACGCGCCGGAAGTCTTCGAGTGCGATCTCGTGGAAGTGATCGAAGCGGAGGATGCCTGCCATGTTGCTCAGATGATCGAGCCGGCCCCAGGCCGCGGCTGCGGCCGCCACGCTGGCGCGGACCTCTGCTTCGTTGCTCACATCGCAACGCCGGGCGAGCGCGATACCGCCGGACGAGAGCACCGACTCGCAGGTCTGCTCGAGCGGCTCGGCCTGCAGATCGACACAAAACACGCGGGCGCCTTCCTGCGCCAGCCGCAGGGCTACCGCTCGCCCGATACCGGATCCGGCACCCGTGACCAGCGCCACTTTGCCCTCGAGACGCTTCATGCCGGACTCCCCACGCGGTCTACTCCGGCAACGTGCCGGCGCCCGCATGTTAAATGAACCCGGTGGCGCGCTCCTAGCCGTGCCCACCTGACCTTCCCTGCCAGTGGCACGCGACGGCTCCGGTCATTCGCCCGCCCAAGCCCTTCGATTACCATGCCCACGTCCACACCGGGGGTTCACGAGCATGAGCGACACCACCACGTTCCGCGCCACCGTGCGCGAATGGCTGCAGCAGAACTGCCCCGCCAGCCAGCGCCAGCCCATCACGCCCGGCGAGCAGTACTGGGGCGGTCGCAACGGCAGCTTTGCCTCGGAAGACGCGCGGATCTGGTTCGAGCGCATGCGCGAGCAGCGCTGGGTGGTGCCCGAGTGGCCGCAGGAATACGGCGGCGCGGGGCTCGGCGAGCAGGAAGCTCGCATCATCAAGGACGAAATGCGCCGCCTCGGTTGCCGCTCACCGCTCTACAGCCTCGGCATCTGGATGCTCGGGCCTGCCTTGCTGGAATTCGGCAACGACGAACAGAAGGCGCTGCACCTCCCCGCGATTGTCCAGGGGCGCGCGCGCTGGTGCCAGGGCTACAGCGAGCCCGGCGCAGGCTCGGACCTCGCGAGCCTGCAGACACGCGCCGAGATCGACGGCGATCATTTCGTCATCAACGGCTCCAAGATCTGGACCTCGCAGGCCGATCGCGCCGACTGGATTTTCTGCCTCGTGCGCACGGACCCGGCAGCACGCAAACAGGAGGGCATCAGCTTCCTGCTGATCGACATGGCCTCTCCCGGCATCATGGTGCGGCCCATCGAACTGATCAGCGGTCAGTCGGAGTTCTGCCAGACCTTCTTCGACAACGTGCGCGTACCTCGCACAAACTTGGTCGGCCCGCTGCACGGCGGGTGGGGCGTGGCGAAGGCCTTGCTGAAACACGAACGCAAACTGATGTCCGAGATCGGCGTCGAGAGCGCAACCCGCGCCTACGGCGCCGTGGAATGCGCCAAACGCTACCTGCCCGTCTCGGCGGGCGGCCAGGTGGAAGATGCCGTCATGCGCGACCGCCTCGCACGCCACGAGATGCAGATGCACGCCATCGGCCTCACACAGCAACGCATCATGGAAGAGGCCAAGGCCCGCGCAGGCACGGGCCTCACCGCGCTCGTGATGAAGTACTGCGGCACCGAGGAAGAAAAACGCCGCAACGAACTCATGGTCGCGATGATGGGGAGCCAGGGGCTCGGCTGGGACGGGGAGGAGTTCTCCGGCGCCGAGATCGACACCGCGCGCGGCATGCTGAGCACCAAAGCGCTCAGCATCGCGGGCGGCAGCTCGGAGATCCAGTTGAACATCATCGCCAAGCGGGCCCTCGGCCTGCCCGGCGTGATCTGAGCACAGGCCCGGGAGCCCGCACACATGTCACTCGTACCCTCCGAAGAACAGCGCCAGTTCGCCGACACCGCACGCGAATTCCTGCGCGATCACGCACCGGTAACAGCCTTCCGCCAGTTGCGCGACAGCCGCGATCCGCTCGGTTACTCGATGGATCTGTGGTCACGCATGGCTGAGCTTGGCTGGGCTGGCATCACCATTCCCGAGCAATACGGCGGCCTCGACTTCGGCTTCGCCGGCATGGGTCTGCTGCTGCAGGAATGCGGCCGCACACTGGCAGCATCCCCCTTGTTCGCCACCTGCGTGCTGGGCGCGGGCGCGGTGCAACTCGCGGGCAACGACGCGCAGAAAGACGAGATCCTGCCGCTGGTCGCCACCGGCGAATTGCGGCTTGCGCTCGCGCTGGAGGAATCCCACCGCCATGCACCCGCAGGCGTGGCGATGTCGGCCGTACGTAACGCCGGGGGCTGGCGCCTGAACGGCGTGAAACAGTTCGTGGCCGACGGCAACAGCGCGGAACGGCTGGTCGTGGTCGCGCGCACCAGCGGCAGTACGGGCGAGGAGCAGGGCCTCAGCCTGTTTCTGGTCGACACGGGCGCTCCCGGCGTGGAGCGGAGCAGGCTCTCGTTGCTGGACAGCCGCAATGCGGCGCGCGTGATCTTCAACGAGGTGCAACTGGAAGCAGGCAGTTTGCTTGGCGAGGAAGGCAACGCCTGGCCCGTGCTCGCGCAGGTGCTGGACCGCGGACGTGCCGCGCTCTCGGCCGAGATGCTGGGCGGCGCGGAAGAGTGCTTCGACCGCACGGTGGCCTATCTCAAGCAGCGCGAACAGTTCGGAGCGGTGATCGGCACCTTCCAGGCACTGCAGCACCGCGCGGCGCAGATGTTCGCGGAGCTGGAACTCTTCCGCACTGCGGTGCGTGCAGCCTGCGATGCCGTCGACACGAATGCCGCGATGTTGCCGATGCTGGCGAGCCTCGCGAAGGCGCGCGCCAACGACGGCGCGGAACTCATCACCAACGAGGCCGTGCAGCTCCACGGCGGCATCGGCACCACCGACGAACTCGACATCGGGCTGTTCCTCAAGCGCTCGCGGGTCTGCATGCAGCTTCTGGGCGACAGCGCCTTCCACCGCGACCGCTACGCAAGGCTCCGGGGGTTCTGAGCGCGGGCCCAGGGCCAGGCGAGCAGCGCGAAAACGAGCGCCGTCAGCAGCATCATCGCGCCCACACGCCAGGGCCAGGGCCCGAGGAAGTCGATCAGCGAGGCATTGCCCGGCTTGGCCGGCCCCACGTAGCCGTAGTTGAAACCGGTCAGCAGATCGAAGGGCAGGATCATCGCGAGGTAGAGCAGCGCGCAGCCGAAAGCGACACGGGCATCGGCCCAGCCCGGCCGGTATCGCTCGACCAGCAGCGCATAACAGGCAGCGCCCGTCAGGTTCGCGTGCGGCAGCCAGAAGGTCCAGAACTCGAGATGCGCGGGGCCGTTGGAGAGCTCCGGGGTCAGGATCGCCTGGATGCTGAAACCCAGCCCCCAGAAGTGCACCACCCCCGATGGCAGGCCACCCGGACGCCAGATCGCAAAGGCCGCGACCAGACCGGCGATATCACAGACCTGCAAGGGCAACACCACCGCTGCATCGAAGCGCCCGGGCAGCAACTGCATGCCATTGGCAAACAGCCAGCAGCCCAGCACCGCGAGGGCAAGAACGGCGCGCCACGCGGACTGCGCCGGCGTGTCGCGCAGAACCCGCCCTCGCACACAGAGCAGTCCCCACACCACCGCGAAGCACAGCACCGTGCCCGCGTGGATCGGCGAGAAATTCTGCCAGTGTTCCATGCCGGCAGAGGGCTTCTGATCAGCCTTCCATCAGGTCGAAGTCGAACTTGCTGATGCCGCAGTCAGGGCACTCGAAGTCTTCGGGTACGTCCTCCCAGCGGGTGCCGGGTGCAATGCCGTGATCGGGCAAGCCGAGGGCCTCGTCGTAGATGAAGCCGCAGATCACGCACTCCCACTTCCTGAAATCGCTCATGTCTTGTCTCCGGTTTGACGACGCCGGCCCGTGCGTTTCGATCCGGCATTGCTCCGTCTCGCCGGACGCGCGCCGGGCTGCAGGCGGAGGATACAGGATCGGAACGCACGGCTGATGGCGGTCGTGTTCTTGATCATCTCGAGCCAGGGCCAGGTGATGCGCATGCCGATGTCCACAAACTCCCGCTCCTCTGCGGGCGAGTGGTTGCGCAGCATGCGGAAGAGGTGCGCGAGCCTGCGCGGCGGCACCAGCGTGATGTCACCGCGGTAGTCCTGCATCATCACCGACTGGAACTTCTGTATCGCAAGACTGGCGTTTTTCGAGGGCAGCCCGCGTTGCAGGGCCTCGAGGGAGAGGTTCGCGCTCTCCTTCAACAATTTCACCGCTGTGCGGCCAGCCACCGCGCCGATCGCATCGGAGGTCTGCACGCGTCGAGAAACGAAGGGCAGCACCAGAGGATTCACCAGACTCACGACGGAATGGTTCACCCCGTAGAGCCGCGTGAGCCGGCGGATCGGGAGATCATCACCGATGGAGCCATCAAGGAAGCGCGCGCCCTTCAGATAGGGAATGGTCTCGCCGCCCATGGTGCGCGCGAGCAATTCCACCGGCGGCATCAGGAAAGGCGCGGCGCAGGAGGCGCGCACGGCGCTGCGCAGCAGCACGTTCGGCGAAGTGCGGTGATTCAGCAAGCGGCCTTCGGCGTGGCGGCCCTCGGCAGAGACAGGGATGTTCACCGCGCGCCCGCTGTGGCGCCAGGCCTCGCGGAAACTCATGTCGCGCACGCGCCGCGCCAGTTCGCTGTCGAAGTGCGCGACGTCGAACAGATAGGGCACGGGCGGGTCGTTCCAGCGGATGAGCTCCACCAGCCCCTCCCGCGCCTGCATCAGTTCTCCGAGTTCGGCGTCGTTGTGCGTGGCCAGCATGGCCGCCACGATGGAGCCCGCGCTGGAACCGGACACCACGTGCGGCAGCAGGCCGTTCTCCCACAGCGATTTCACGACCCCGAAGTGGTAGATCCCGAGCGCTGCACCACCGCTCAGCATCAGGCAGGACTGCCCGAAGGTCTGGCTGGTAGATTCGAAGAACTCGAGCAGTTCGGCGCACGGAACGTGCTGGTCACCCGATTCTGCAAGGAAGAGCAGCGATTCGCAGACCTCGTCGAGGTAGCGTTCGATCAGGCGCTTGGTGCCGAAGCGGCAGCACTGGTAAAGGAGCGGATTGGAGATATTGCCGAGGTTGCCGTGCAGCCCTTCCTGCAGCAGGAACATGAGGCGCCTGACGTAGCCACCCTCGCGCGCGGCGAGGATCTGGGCGAGGCGGCGTTGTATGAGCGGATAGTCGTAGAACGGGGAGGCATCGTCGAGTTTCCAGGCCTCGAGGCCGGATGCCGCATCCCAGGCCATGGCGGCTTCGCGCCACGCCGCGTAGCTGCCTGCGCCGTCCATGTCTGCCTGCAACTGCCGAAGCCGCTGGTTGCGTGCGGCCATGGCGCCGAAGTCCGGCAGCAGGCCCGCCAGCGCGCCTGTGGTGCCGGTGCCGTCCTTGCCCTGTCGCGTGTACTTCATGGCGGGATTATCCGCGAAGCAGGTGTCTCTGCCACTACGGATTGGCAATGCCTGCGCCCTGCAACAGAATGCGGTGACACCGCAGGAGAGCCCCATGAGCCGGATTTATCTGCAGCGCGAGCACGCCCTGGATCGCAAGACCCTGCGCAAGCGCACCGAGGCGCTGGCGAAGCAGCTGAAGTCCGAGTACGGCGGGGATTTCCGCTGGGAGGGCGATACGGTGCACTACAGCTACTCGGGCGGCATCGACGCGCGCCTCACGCTGCAGCAGAAAGACATCCTGGTGGATGTGAAGCTCGGGGTGCTGATGCTGATGCTCAAGTCCGCGCTCACGCGGGAGATCGAGCGGTATCTGGAGGAGCATCTGGGCTGAGGTGTGGTGCGAAGTTCGGGATTGCGGCTTCAGGGGTTGCAGCTTCCGCGCTTCGGGCCGTGGGCCCTCCCTGTTCGCTCACGCCGCCGCACATCCCTGTGCGTCGGCTGCCTG
>CAIXOY010000084.1 GCA_903921135.1 uncultured Gammaproteobacteria bacterium | reverse complement strand
CCGCTCACCCAGGTGAAGGCGCCCGTCACCGCGTCGATGTCTGCGCCGATGTAGAAATGTGAACGGCTGAGCGGGTTCGTCGGCAGGAGCGAAACAACAAGCGCGTCCTCTGCCGCCGAGGTCACTGTCGCAAGGTCCCAGCCTCCGCCGAGCGCGAGCGCGGCATCGCGGGCTGCGCTCCAGGTAATCCCTTCTGCAAAGACCACCGCGTACTGGCTGGTCGACTGGCCTTCCACCACCTCGAAGCTGGCACCCGGCGACGTGGGCGCATCGTTGGTACCCGTGATGGTGACGGTGACCGTTGCCGTGCTCGTCAGGCCCGAAGAATCCGAGACCGTGTAGCTGAAGGTGTCGAGGGTGGTCTGCCCCGCTGCGAGCGCATCGAGCACTGCGCCATCGGCGGTGTAAGTCACGATGTCGTCCGACGCATCCGTGGTACCGCGGTTGTCGAGCAGCACGCTGCCTTTCGAACCCTGCGTCACCGTAGTCACAGAGAGCACATCGCCATCGGCATCGCTGTCGTTGGCCAGAAGACCCGGCAGCAGGTTTGCCGTGGTGGCGTCCTCGATCACCGCTGCGGTGTCATTCGAGGCTACCGGCGCCTGATTGGCCGCCGCCTGGATCGCTACGTTGGTACCGCCCACAACGGTCTTGGTGCCGTCGCTGAACTGCCAGACGAGTGGGACGGAAGCGGGCCCTGTGACCACATCGTTGGCGTACATGATGCGCTGCATCACCGCGTTCACCAGCGCCTGCGTGGCGATCGTGCCACTGCTTGTGAAGGTGATACCCAGTTCACCGCCCAGCGTGGAGTACGTTGCAAAGGTGAGCCCGCCGGCCCGCAATGTGCCCGCAGACGCGGTGAAGGGTGCGCCCGTCGTGTCGAAGCTCCAGAGTTCGCCACCATCCGCTCCACCGTCACGCCCGACCACCAAGCTCGCACCCGCGTAGTTGCCAGCACCGCCGTTCAGCGCGGCCATCTCTGCGTCGGTGATCTGGACGTTGGCGTCGAGAATCACCGGGGCGCCGCCTTGCGTGAAGGTGGGGGTACCGTCCAGCGTAGTGACGGGTGTACCCACACCGAAGCTGGTATCCAGCGTGCCGTCGGTGTTGTAACGGATCAGGAGTTGGTCATAAGCCCCGCCACCCACGGCCGAGATCCCGGTCACCAGAACCTTGCCATCGCTCTGCACCGCCACGCCATAGCCCGCGTCGTAGGACCCGGTCGACGTGAGCACCGCGCCGCCACCGCTGAAGGCCAAGGGAAACGGGAACAAGTCCTCGTTGAAGGCGCCGAAGGTGGAGGACGGACGTCCACCCTCGGAGAGACGCATGACCAGTGCCCGGGTGTAGCCTGCAACATCGGCGACACCGGACAGCAGGATGCTCCCGTCCGTCGGGTTGATGGCAATTCCCGTGGCGCGGTCGTTCACACCGCTGGCCGGCAGGAAGGCCCGCCCGTCGAACTCACCGAGCTTCTGGGGCCAGTTGGTGTCGAGGAGCCCGTCAGGCGTGAACTTGAGCACGGCCGCGTCTTCGCCCGTGCCAACACCACCCAGATCGGTGCCGTATCCGGCCACGAGAATCGATCCGTCGGCGGCGAGCGCCATGCCGAGCGCACGATCGTCTCCCCCGGCGAGGTCCTCCAGAACGATACCCGTGCCCGCCGAGCCGAATGTCGTGTCCAGTGCGCCCGTATCGGTGAGAGCGACGAGCATGAAATCGCCGTTCAGGCGGTCCTGCGCACCGCCCACCACGACGCGGCCCGTGTCCTGCACCACAATGGACGACACCACTTCGCCGCCTGCGGCGACGTTCACACGCGCAAT
>CAIXOY010000083.1 GCA_903921135.1 uncultured Gammaproteobacteria bacterium | reverse complement strand
CGGAGGTAGCGATCGGTGCTCTTGTACTCGTAGCCCTCGCAAGGCAGGCCCGTGCAGATGCCGGGATACGACCAATCCTCGTCGTAGCCGTAATCGAGATCGCTCTTGCTCCACGTTGCGAGCAAACGCAAATCGGCTGCATCCATGCCGCGCCATGCAGCATCGAGCGCGAGCGCATTGCTGGTCTGCGCGTCCTTGCCGGGCTCGTCCGAGAGCGTACGACGTGTGTTGTCGAGCGAGAAAGCGTCGTAGCCGTTGTCGGCATCGACGCGCAGCGCCGTGAGACCGAACGAGAGATCTTCAGCGGGCTCCCACGCAAGCCGCGCTCGCACCGTACGTTCGTCGATGGCGTTGGTGTTGTCGCGCCCGAGGTAGGTGTTACGCACATGGCCATCGGAGCGGTATCGCTCCAGCGCCACGCGCGCGGCAAGGCCCTCGGCCAGCGGCCCGCCGGCGCTCAGGCCCAGCGTGCTGCCACCGTACTCTGAGGCACCGAGGCGAAGCCGCACACCGGGATCCGTTGTGGGATCGGTGCTGCGGATGTTCACCAGCCCCGCGAGCGCGCTGGCACCGAAGGCGGTGCCCTGCGGCCCGCGCAGGATCTCGACCTGCGACGCATCGAAGAGCGTGCCCGCGTTGCCCATACCGCTGAAGTCGATGCCGTCGATGTACAGGCCCACCGAAGGATCCACCGGATCGACAAACTGGCTGCGCTCACCGATGCCGCGCAGTTGCACGAAACGTCCGCGCGAGGCGCCCTGGCTGAAGTTCACGTTGGGCGCGGCATCGAGCATCTCCTGCAGGTGCTGCGCTTGGCGTGCGCGAATGGCTGCAGCGGGCAGCACGCTGATGCTGGCAGGGACGGTCTGCGCCGGCGCCTCGCGCAGGCGTGCCGTGACGCGGATTTCCTCGATGCCTTCGGCGCGGACGGTTGCCGAGAGCAATGGCAACGCCATGACGAAGGCGCAGCTGCCGAGTCGGATAAAGCGGAACGCGTACAACATCCGGAACTCCTGTGCTGAAGATCCGGACGGACGGCGGGAAGGGAGAAAACAGGACCACGCAAGAGCGCGGGCCGCGGACGCTTCCTATCCCTTCGCCGGCATTATCCGGATCAGGTTCGAGGGGTTCACCGGCCGTGCCGGTGTCTCAGGTGGATGCCACCCCCAGGACGTCGCGAGTATAGCGAGCACATACACGATGTTGGAGGGGGCCATGCCCTCTCCAACATGGCAGAGCAACCGTTCGAGCGCTTCGGGCCGCAGGCTCTCCCGGTGAGCGGCCTTCAGCCGCGGGATCGTCGGGAACGATCCCGCGGATGCAGGCAGCCGACGCACAGGGATGTGCGGCGGCGTGAGCGAGCAGGGAGGGCCTGTGGGCCGAAGCGCGGGTGCTCCGGCCTCACAGGTCGCGGGCGTGGCCCGCTTCTATCGGGGGGAAGCGGCCTGTCGGGCCTGCCAGCCGAGCAGTCCCGGCGCGTTCAGGTCCATGTCGAAGCGCAGGAAGCGCTCCAGCGCTGCGCGCCGCCATCTGCAGCCACGCGTGCGCAGTTGCGCCACCGTGTGCGCCGTGAGCCGCGTGATCAGGTCCGCCTCGGCCTCCGGCCCCTGCGGCGTGTCGCGGCACAGTCGCACGTAACCGTCGATATCCGCGCGCAACTCGTCTGCCAGCCCCGGCGCGTTTTCCAGCAGCCCGAAGTGCGTGAGGTAAAAGCGCGAGGGTGAGGCCGCCATCAGCGTGTCGATGCTGCGGTGCAGCGCCTCCGGGTCGAACTGCACAGGCGTTGTAGTGGGCATCAGGAAGGGCCGGCCCGCGGTGTAGAGCTCCTGATACGCCACACCGAAGGTGTCACCGGTGAACCAACCCGCGCTCGCCTCATCCCACACGCAGAAGTGGTGGCGGGCGTGGCCGGGCGTATCCGTTATTCGGAGCAGGCGACTCCCCAGGGCCCAGGCGCTGCCGTCATCGGCTGCCAGCACGCGCTCGGGCGACGCGGCCACTACCGTGCCGTAGAGCTGATCGAACACGGCCTGCCCGTAGACCGCGACAGCTCCCGCCACCAGACGCGCCGGGTCGGTCATGTGTCTCAGCCCTTGCGGGTGCACGAGCATTCGCGCATTCGGGCAGTGCGCGAGCAGCGCGCCCGCGCCACCGGCATGGTCGAGGTGCACGTGCGTGGGGATGATCCAGCGTACGGATTCCGGCGCCACGCCGGCGAGCGACATCGCTTTCAGGATGCGACCGACCGAGCGCGGCGTGCCGGTCTCGATGATGGCCGTCTCGTCGCCGTTCCGCACCAGAAAGCTCGCCGCAAGGCCGGGCCGCAGATAGCCCGTGTCGATGCAGTGCACCCCGTGTCCCAGATCCTCGATCATGCCTGTCTCCTGATGCGCCGCCTGCCCGCCGGGTGCCTGCTATAGTCGCGCCGATTCCGCTCCGGGACAGGCCACGGACGTGCTGAACGACGAGGTGAAACAGGCGATACAGGGGGCCTACAGCAGTTGGCTCGCCGCGCGTTCGCTGAAGCCCCGCACCGGCCAGCGGGCGATGATCGCCCACATCGCCAACGCCCTCGCCCGCAGCGGTCACGAGGACGCGCCGGGCAGCCCCATCTGCGTGGTGGAAGCGGGTACGGGAACGGGCAAAACCATAGCATACGTGGTCGCTGCCCTTCCGATTGCGCAGGCACTCGGCCGCAAGCTCGTGATCTCCACCGCCACTGTCGCGCTGCAGGAGCAACTGGTCTATCGCGACCTGCCGGACCTGCAACGCGCCGGCGCCATCGACTTCAGTTTCGCGTTGGCCAAGGGGCGCGGGCGCTATGTCTGCCCCGCGCGGCTCGATCTGCTGGTGCGCAGCAATGCGCGCGACGAGACACAGATCGCGCTGGTGGAAGAACCGCTCAACCTGAGCCCAGACGCCCTGCAGTTCTACCGGGCGCTTGCCACCGGCTGGTCCGAGGGCAGCTGGGCAGGAGACCGGGACTCCTGGCCGGAATCCATTCCCGACGGGCGCTGGGCGCTCGCCACCACCGATCACCACCAGTGCTCGGGCCGCCGCTGCAGCTACGTGAGCCAGTGCCCCTTCTTCACGGCACGCGCGGGGCTGGAGAGCGCCGACTGCGTGGTGGCCAACCACGATCTGGTGCTCGCCGACATCGCGCTCGGCGGCGGCGCGGTGCTGCCCGAGCCCGAGGAGAGCATCTACATCTTCGACGAGGCCCACCACCTCCCGGACAAGGCCTGCTCGCACTGGTCTTTCCACGCGCGCATCGGCCTCGCGCGCGAGCACCTCGCGGAAGGCTCGCGGCTCGCCACCACGCTGCTCGCTGAGCCGCGCAGCGGTGATGCGGTGCGCCGTCATCTCGCCCCGGTGCCCGGCCTCTGCATCGAAGCGGATGGGCTGCTCTGCGGCCTCGCCGCCGAGTTGCACGCGCTGCTGCCGCAGGCACCGCGTCAGGGCGATTCCGCGGTGGAGTTCCGGCTGCCGCACGGACGCGTGCCCTCGGAGATTGCGGGCCGTGCGGCGGCGCTGCACAACTCTCTCGCGAGCCTTGCCTCTGCTGTGCAGGAGGCCGCGGACGATCTCTCCCGTTCGCTTGAGCAAGGAGGCGCCACCGCACAACAGCGATTTGCCGCGCTGGGTTTGCTTGGTGCGCGTGCCGAGCGGCTCGCGGGCTTGTGGCAGGCATGGGCCGAGCCCGATCCCGAAGGCGAGGCGCCCTGCGCACGGTGGATACGCATCGCCGAGCGGCGCAGTGTCGAGGATCTGGAGGTGTCGGTGGCGCCGGTGCTGGCTTCCACGCTGCTCTTCGAGCG
>CAIXOY010000082.1 GCA_903921135.1 uncultured Gammaproteobacteria bacterium | reverse complement strand
TCCAGTGCGTGCGCGAGCAGGCCGGGCAGGCTTGCAAGCTGGAAGAGCAGACCGGTGGCGCGGGGCGCGAACCCCAATTCCAGCAGGCAGGCCGCAGCCAGCCCCGGTTTCAGCCAGCCACAGCCCTGCGCGGCGAGCGCAACTGCGAATTCCCTGCTCCAGGCGAGCGGGCCATCGGCGCGTGCCAGTTCCAGCAGCGGCGGTGCAAGAGAGGAGCAGAAGGCGTCGATGCCTCCGTGGAGCGTGCCGAAACCGGGCGCGGCGCGCCTGTCTGGCCCGGCATCGGAGGAGGGCATCGCAATTCTCTGTGCGGCAACCGAGACGGGGTTTTCCGCGGACTTCGCGAGGATGAACGCTGCCGCTTGCTCCACTTCCGCGCTGCCAAGGTGCTCCCCGCCCAGAAGCGCGAGTCCGATTGACGGCAGCGCGCTCGAGCGCGTGCCCGAGGCGGCCGCGTTCATCACCGCACGTGTGGCGGCATGGCGCGGGCCGGGATTGCAGAAACTCACGAGAAAGCGCGAGAAGAGCCGCCTTTGCCCGGCGTCGGGCAGTTCACCCCGCAGCAGCAGGAAGATCGTGTCCTCGAATGACAGCCGCTGCGCCATCTCCTCGAGCGCGTAACCGTGGCAGCGCGCGCCCGTCGCGATCCACGGGTTGTCGCTGGCGGGAATTTCCTCCCATACCCGCGTGCGAACGCGGTCTGGGAAGGCGGTGTCTCTGCTGCGTTCCATGCGTGTCAGCTGCTCAGAAACGTACGCGAGCCGTGAGATGGACGCTGCGCTCTTCGAGGGGGAAATCATCCGGCATCAGGGAACCTGAAGGCACGGCCTCGGTCGGGCTGGGTTCGCGTGCGTTCTCGTCGAGCAGGTTGCGCACGCGAATCCCCAGGTCAAGGCGCCCCGCGATGTGCTCGCGCTCGAGGTTCAGGTTGACGAGGGTGTAGTCACCGACCGGCGAGCGGGGGTCCATAGGCTCGCGGTTGCGGTCGGCGATCCAGCGCAGTTCGCCGGTCGCGCTCCAGTCAGGTGCGAAAGCCCAGTGCGCGCGCAGATAGGCCATGTGCTCGGGAGCCCTGGCGGTGTTCTCGTCCAGGCGCTTGTCCTCGGCGCTCTGGGTGGCGAAATTCGCCACCACGCGCAGCGAATCGAGCGCCTGCCACTCCGCCTCGAACTCGAGCCCCTTGCCTTCCTGCCGGCCCACGTTCGCCGCCCTCTGGGCGCTGCCCGTGGACTCGAAGTCGATCAGGTCCTCGATTTCGTACTGGAAGAGGTTCAGCCCCAGTCGCCACGCGAAGCCGGGGCGCCAGTCGAAGGCGAGCTCGTAGGTGTTGGTGGTTTCCGGGTCGAGATCGGGGTTACCGAGCGCCACCGGGTTGTTGATGATGAACAGTTCCGCGAAGGAGGGCGCCCGGAAGGCCCGGCCGTAGAGCAGTTTCGCGGTGAGATCGGTGTGCATGTCCCAGACCAGCGCGACACGCGGGTTCACCGTGCTGCCGAAGTCGGAGTAGTCGTCGTAGCGCAGGCCGGCCGTGAGGTTCCAGTCGTTCGCGATCTGCCACTGGTCCTGCAGCGAAGCATAGAGCACGTCGCGGTCTTGGTCCTCGATGAAGGCGTTCGGTGTGCCGCTCACATCGGTCAGCTTGCCGTCCACGGTGCAGATGCCGGGGCCGCACAGGCGAGAGCCGAGGTCCAGTACACCCGGACCGAAATTCTTGCTCTCCCGCCCGGATTCCTCCTGTGAAGTCACGCCCGTGGCAAAGCGCAGGCTGTGCTTCTCGAGCCCGTTCCAGGTCAGTACGGCCTCGGCCCGTGCGTGTTGCTCGTAGAACTCCGGGTTCCCGCGGTAGCCCTCGGTGAAGCGGACGAGCGTGAAGGGCGCGCTGATGCGGATGTTCCCGTCTGCCCCGATGGGCAGCACGGTGCCGGCGGGAAACAGCATCTGCCGGGTCTTGATGTTGATGTCCATCCAGGACGCGCGCAGCTCCAGTGTGGTGTCGGGCGCGAGATCCTGCGTGCTCCAGCCGATGTCGAAGAGCCAGTTGTCGCCTTCGGCGCTGCCCTCCGGGTCCAGGGCCAGTGCCAGCCCGGGGCCGACGCCTACGTCTTCCTGTCGCCAGTTCCAGGCGCGCAATTGGAGATTGTTGTACTTGAGGTCGAGGCGCACATCGGTGGCCTCGGGGTTGCGCGTGGCGAGCGGGCCGGGAGCCAGCGATGCCGGAGCGATGCCGAAAGGTGCAAGGATGGTGTCGAAGACGGTCTGCGCATCGCTTCCCACACGGCGCGAACTGTCGCCGTCGGTGCGGGAGGCCTGCGCAGAGAAGGCCACATCCACCTCGCCCCAGCGGGTGCCATGCATGAACCAGCCTTCGGCAGTGTCGAAGGAGCCACCGCGCAGGCCCGCTTCGCTGCCGCCGATCTGTTCGGCGGATTTGGTGATGACGTTGATGACGCCGGCGAGTGCGTCCGCGCCGTAGACGGCGGAGCCCGGGCCGCGGATCACCTCCACGCGCGCGATGTCGCGCACCGGGAAAGAGCGCCCGCCGCGATCGCCGAAGTGCAGCTGCGTGATCGGCACACCGTTCACCAGCATCAATACCTGCGGGTTCTTGTCGGTGTACACGCCGCGCACCGAGACGATCGGCGAGAGGTAGGTGCTGGAGAGCGAGACATGGATCCCGGGGACGGTCTCCAGGATTT
>CAIXOY010000081.1 GCA_903921135.1 uncultured Gammaproteobacteria bacterium | reverse complement strand
CTCTGCAGATCCCGAGAGCCGATCGTTCGGGTTTTATCGCCATCTCGGCTGGCGCTCAACCGGGACCTTCGACGCCAACGAGGACGAAATCCTTGAATTCTTTCCGGCATAAAACACCGACACCTGAACATTCACCCAACCGCGCCCCCGATGGCGCGGCGCATGGTTGAGGCGTTCGATGAGGCTCGACATCGCGACCGGTTCGCCTTGCACGCTTGGCCAAGTGGTGTCGCAGGGCACAACACGCTGATTCCCGTCCGGGACCACGTCATCACCATCAAGCCGAAAGCGGCGCCTCTACGCGGAACAATCTGTAAGCCACCTGCCCCGCCCGCTTGTCGCGGTGCAGCGACCAGTCTGGTGGAACGTGCGGCTCCGGCTCGTCTGTTCCCGTCTCGACATAGACGAAAGCCGCAGGCGCCAGCAGCCCCGGCCGGCACAGCGCCTCGATCGCGCGATCCACCAGCCCCTGATGGAAGGGCGGATCGAGGAAGACGATGTCGAAAGGCCGCTTTACCGGCTGCTTCAGGAACGAAAGCGCATCGCGTTCGACGACCTGCGCGGTCGTAGCAGCAAGTCGCTGCGCGTTCGCACGCAGTTGCGCGGCGACAGCGGGGGCTTGCTCCACCAGCGTGACGCTCGTCGCCCCGCGTGAAAGCGCCTCGAAACCCAGTGCGCCTGTGCCGGCAAAGAGATCCAGGCAGTGACTTGCGGGCAGCAGTGGCTGCAGCCAGTTGAAAAGCGTCTCGCGCACACGGTCGGGCGTGGGGCGCAGGCCCGGCGCGTCGCTGAACTCGAGCACGCGCCCGCGCCACGTTCCGCCGATCAGGCGGACGCGGTTGCGGGGACCGCTGGCGGGGGGGCGCGGTTTCGTCATGCACAGGCTCTGCGGGGTAGCGGCCGGAGGATACAGTATGATTCCCGCCTCTCCTGTTCCCGTGCCAGCCGATGAAGTTCTTCAAACGAGACGAGCCCGCCCCCGAAGCCGCCGCCGATGTTCCGGCGGCCCCACAGGACGCACCGCGCAGTGGCTGGCTCACGCGCTTGCGAAACGGCCTGGGCAAGACGCGCAGTGCGCTGTCCGAAGGCCTCGCGACTCTTTTCCTTGGCCGCAAGACCCTTGATGACGATCTTCTGGAAGAGCTCGAAACGCGGCTCCTTCTGGCCGATGTGGGCGTGAAGACCACGCGCGAAGTGCTGGACGCGCTCACGCGCAGGGTGAAGCGCAAGGAACTTGCGGACGCCGACGCCCTCTACCGCGCCCTGAAGGAAGAACTCACCGCCGTGCTCGCACCGAGCGCGAAACCGCTGGCGATCCCGCGCAGCGACAAGCCCTTCGTGATCCTGATGGTCGGCGTGAACGGCGCGGGCAAGACCACCACCGTGGGCAAGCTCGCCCGACGCCTGCAGGACGAGGGCCGCTCGGTGATGCTCGCCGCGGGCGATACCTTCCGCGCTGCGGCGGTCGAGCAGCTCCAGACCTGGGGTGCCCGGAACAACGTACCCGTGATCGCGCAGCAGACCGGTGCCGACAGCGCCTCGGTGATTTTCGACGCCGTGCAGGCCGCCGGAGCGAGGGGTGCCGATGTGCTGCTGGCCGACACCGCGGGCCGCCTGCACGTGAAGGCCAACCTCATGGAGGAGCTTCGCAAGATCGTGCGGGTCATGCAGAAGCTGGATACCGCCGCGCCCCACGAGGTGCTGCTGGTTCTGGATGCCGGCACGGGGCAGAACGGTCTGGCCCAGGCCCGCCATTTCGGCGAGGCGGTGGCCGTCACTGGCATTGCTCTCACCAAGCTCGACGGTACCGCAAAGGGCGGGATCGTCTTCGCGGTGGCCAGGGAGCTCGGCCTGCCTATCCGCTTCATCGGGGTGGGCGAGGCCATCGAGGACCTGCGCCCCTTTGATGCCACAGAGTTCGTCGACGCTCTCTTCGATTCCGGCCCGGGCTGAGTCCGTAAATCTTCCCGAGAGTGAACTTCCGAGGCTTTAGCACTCTAATACCTCGAGTGCTAGAATCCGGCTCATCACAGGGAGGGCACAGGATGTCCAGGATGCTTCAACCCATGGTCGCGTTGTCACCCGGTGGCAACATCAATGCCTACATACAGGCCGTCAGCGCCTTCCCCGTGCTCAGCCAGGAGCGTGAGCAGGAACTCGCCCAAGCCCTGTACTACCGCGAAGACTTGGCATCAGCCCGAGAGTTAGTACTCGCTCACCTTCGCTTCGTCGTGCACATTGCCCGCTCGTATTCCGGCTACGGCCTGCCCCTCTCGGACCTCGTCCAGGAAGGCAACGTGGGTCTGATGAAGGCGGTTCGCCGCTTCGACCCCGATCGTGGCGTGCGTCTGGTGTCCTTTGCCGTGCACTGGATCAAGGCCGAAATCCACGAGTACATCCTGCGCAACTGGCGCATCGTGAAGATCGCCACCACCAAGGCGCAGCGTAAACTCTTCTTCAACCTCCGCAGCGCCAAGAAAAACCTCGGCTGGCTGAACAACGAGGAAGCGCAGGCCTTGGCCCGCGACCTCGGCGTCGAGGTGGAGGAAGTGCGCCGCATGGAAGGCCGCCTTGCCGCGGCCGACGTGGCCTTCGACGCCCACCCGGACGACGATGACGAAACCGCCTCTTTCGCCCCGGCCCACTACCTCGAGGACCGCCGGCACGACCCGGCCACCCAACTCGAGGACGCGGACTGGGAAACCGACAACCACGAGCGCCTCGGCAACGCGCTCGAGTGCCTGGACGACCGCAGCCGCGTGATCCTCCAGCGCCGCTGGCTGGACGACGACAAGGCCACCCTCCATGAACTGGCGGCGCACTACGGCGTCTCGGCCGAGCGGATCCGTCAGCTCGAGCAAGGTGCGCTGAAGAAACTCCGCTCGTCCATGCTGGCCTGATGTCGGCGCGCGCGCTGCTGCTGGCGGGCGCAGCGCTGGCCTTTCTCGCGGTGCTCGCGGGCGCCTTCGGGGCGCATGCATTGCAGGAGCGTCTCGAACCCCGCTTGCTCGCCGCCTTCATGACCGGCGCCCAATACCAGATGTACCACGCGCTCGCGCTGTTCGTGCTCGGCGCCGTGCAGGCCTCGCCCGCGAGGGACAGCCGCTTCGCGCTCGCCGGTGCCTGCTTTGCAGGCGGGATACTGCTCTTCAGCGGCAGCCTTTATCTGCTCGCGCTCACGGGCATCCGGCAACTGGGCATCATCACGCCCTTCGGCGGCACGTTGTTTCTGATCGGCTGGTGCTGCGTGTTGGCGGGGGCGTGGCGCCATGGACGCTGAGCAGCCTGAACGTCGCATCCGCAGTTTCGTCCGGCGCGAGGGGCGTTTCACCTCTGCGCAGCGACTGGCCTTCGAGACGCTTTGGGAGAAGCGCGGGTTGGAGCCAGAGACCGGGCTCCTCGATCTGCCCGCCGTGTTTCCGGGCTGCACCCGATTCGCGCTGGAGATCGGCTTCGGGATGGGGCAGAGCCTCGCGGAACTCGCCAGCCGCGAGCCGCAGACGGGCTTCATCGGCATCGAGGTGCATCGCCCCGGCGTAGGCAAACTGCTCGCTCTCGCCGAGGAGGCAGAGCTCCCCAATCTGAAGGTCTATTGCGCCGATGCCGTCGAGGTGCTGCGCCGCTGCATTCCTGATGCCTCGCTCGATCTGGCGATGCTGTTCTTCCCGGACCCGTGGCCCAAGAAGCGCCATCACAAACGCAGGCTGGTGCAGCCGGCCTTCGTGGAGGAGCTCCGTTCGAAACTCAAACCCGGCGGGGTTTTCCATCTGGCAACGGATTGGGAGAACTACGCCGAGCAGATGCTCGAGGTACTGAACGCAGCACCTGGCTGGCGCAATCTCGCGGGCGAGGGTGGCTTCGCGCCGCGGCCTGCATCACGCCCCGTCACGCGCTTCGAGGCGCGCGGCGAGCGGCTGGGGCATCAGGTTCGGGATCTGTTGTTCAGCCGGGAAGGCTGAACGCCGGCAGATGTCCATCGACGTTGCTGGCCGCCGGGTGCCCTACGCCAGCGCAGACAGCACGCTGTCCAGAAAGCGGAAACCCGTTGG
>CAIXOY010000080.1 GCA_903921135.1 uncultured Gammaproteobacteria bacterium | reverse complement strand
TCGATGATCCGGCCCTGCTCGAGGTCGATCAGGAACATCTTGCCGGGCTGCAGCCGCCATTTCTTGACGACCCGCGCTTCCTCGATCGGCAGCACACCGGATTCAGAGGCCATGACGACCAGATCGTCCCGCGTGACGAGGTAACGCGAGGGGCGCAGTCCGTTGCGATCGAGCGTGGCGCCGATCTGACGGCCGTCGGTAAAGGCGATCGCGGCCGGGCCATCCCAGGGCTCGAGCATCGCGGCGTGGTACTCGTAGAAGGCGCGGCGGCGCCCGTCCATCAGCGTGTGCTGCTCCCAGGGCTCCGGGATCATCATCATCATGGCGTGGGCCAGCGGGTAGCCGGCCATGGTGAGCAGTTCGAGCGCGTTGTCGAAGGTGGCGGTATCCGACTGCCCGGGTAGGGTGATGGGGTAGAGCTTGGCGAGGTCATCGCCCAGCACCGGCGAGCGCATCACGCCCTCGCGGGCGCGCATCCAGTTGAAGTTGCCCTTCACCGTGTTGATCTCGCCGTTGTGGGCGACCATGCGGTAGGGGTGGGCGAGCGGCCACTCGGGGAAGGTATTCGTCGAGAAGCGCTGGTGGACCAGCGCGAGCGCCGAGACGGCGCGCGGGTCACGCAGGTCGAGGTAATAGGCGCCGACCTGGTCCGCCAGCAGCAGGCCCTTATAGATGATGGTCCGGCAGCTCATGCTTGGGACGTAATATTCTTTCGAATGTTTCAGCCGCAACGCGTTGATTGCACTGGATGCTGTTTTGCGGATGACGTAGAGCTTGCGCTCCAGGGCATCGGGGACGATCACGTCCGGCCCCCGGCCGATGAAGACCTGCCGGATCACGGGCTCTTTCTCGCGGACCGTGGGAGACATCGGCATCTCACGGTCGGTGGGGACGTCGCGCCAGCCCAGCACCACCTGCCCTTCGGCTCGAATGGCGCGCTCGAGTTCCTGTTCACAGGCCAGACGGGAGGCGTGCTCCTTGGGCAGGAAGACCATCCCGACGCCATATTCCCCAGGCGGCGGAAGCTCCACGCCGACTGCGCTCATTTCAGCCCGGTAGAGCTCGTCCGGAATCTGGATCAGGATGCCAGCGCCATCACCCATCAACTTGTCGGCACCGACGGCACCCCGGTGGTCGAGGTTCTCGAGGATCTTCAGGCCGAGCCCGACGATATCGTGGTTGCGAACACCCTTTATATGCGCAACGAAACCGACGCCGCAGGTGTCATGCTCCCTGGAGGGGTCATAAAGGCCGTGCGCGGCCGCGTGTTCGAGTTCATGGCTGGCCATGGGCAGGACCTCATCGCTATTTCCAGTCGAGTCGGGAGGATAAACGAGCAGGCAGACGAGGCCAACAAAAAATAAATGGGGTCTGACCCCATTTATTTTGTCAGTCTCGGGGAGGGTTATTTAATTGGGGACAGGTTTAGCCTTGGGAGGCCTGCCCCGCTTGCCCGGGTGCAGGCTGCGACCGGCATCCTGGGACATGTGTTCGAGGAAGCGCTGGGAACCCAAGGCCCGACCACCCAGAAATGCCCGACTCAGCCTGCCCGACTCCTCCGCAAGCGCCTCATGCAGGAAGGCACGATAGGCTGCCTCGCGCTCGAAAGGGGTATTCCCCATCCCCCAATAGAGCGAATGGTCTGTGATCAATGGGTCAACCGCAGCACCCACATGGTGTCTCGAACTTGACCAACGGTAGTCTTCCGCCCGCTCGACCATGCCCGCTCGCACCGGATTGTTCTCGATGTAACGCATGCAAGTAAGCAGGTAAGCATCTGTTTCCAATAGACTCGAGCGGAAGCGCCCTTCCCAGAGCGCGCCGGTGCGGCCGTGGCGGTGATTGAACCAGCCCGCATACCAGGTGCCGAGCCGCTGCATCAGGCGCGACAGCGCCCGCCCCTCCCCGGGCGTCAGCAACAGATGCACGTGGTTGTCCATCAGAACCCAGGCGTGCAGCGCCACGCCCTGTTCACGCAGCACGTCGCGGAGCATTGAAAGGTAGCGGGCACGGTCTTCGTCATCCAGAAAGACGCGCTGCCGGTTGTTGCCACGCTGGATCAGATGATGCGGATAGCCGGGAACGGCGAGTCTGGCCGTGCGCGCCATGGGAGGAAACCTGAGCGTCGAAGGTGAAGGCCGAGTATAGGCAGATGCAGGACTCGGGAACTAAGCCCCCTGCAGAACCCACTCCACCGGCCGGCGCGGACTGGGATTGGCAGGCTGCAGGGCGTAGCCCGCGCGAAACGCAAAGGTAGGCTTCAAGGCCGGATCGCCAGTGAACCCGGCCAGGCGACGAGCGGCGGCCGGCTCGACACCCAGACTCCGATCGCGGTCGACCCGCTCCAGTGGCTGATTGAGGGGCTGCATCGCGAGCCCACGACTGGCGCCGAAGAGTTGCATGCGCTCCCAGGCGCGGCCGGCGTGCAGGCACAGCACCCGGTCGTACAGATCAGCCACCACGACCAGCCCGAAGGCAGTGGCGGTGCGCACCTGCACCTCGCGCGTGGCGGCCAGCCAGTGCCGATGCGAGGCCCGCGCCGAGTTGAGCGGCAGCACTTTCGCCATCCCCACCAGCCACGGCGAGAGCCCGGCCGCATCCAGCGTGGTGCCGTCGCGATGCTCTTGCAGCGCGGACTGGCTGCCGCGAGCCCAGGCGTCGCTTGCCGCCATCATCGCCGCGTCGGCAATGATGGCCTCCGTCGCGCCAACCACCTCGGCGCCGAAAGCCGCCCGTTGTTCGGGGTCGGTGAATACGACCACCTTCACCCCGTCGAGATCGGCGGCCTGCGCCGGCAGATCCGCGAGCGTCTCGGGCGAGAGCTGGCGGGAGGGGTCATAGGGGCCGCGGTGCGTGTGACGCTCTGCGAGTGCGCTGGCGAGGGGATCGCCCTCGGGAGGAGCCTGCCGCAAGCCCAGCCGGGCGACCGGGCCGGAGGGCGTGCCGGCATCGAGACGGCCCGGAGGCAACTCGAGCGAGACGGCCATCCCGAGCACCTTCGCCGCGCGAAGCATGTTCTCCAGCGCGCAACCCAGACCCAGATGCAATTCGCGACCGAAGGGATCGAAAGCACCAAGCGAGCGGGCAGGGTCGGCGTGGAGTTCGATTGCTCCGGGCTCCACGCGGAAAAGCCAAGGCTGCGTATTGTGCGGGCTGGCGGCCAGAATCGCGGCACGGACCAGCGCCAGCGGCCCCTCGTTCAGGCCCGCGCGCCAATCATCCCACGGCGCATAGGCAGGCCCCGCGCCCACCTCGAACACGCCCTCGTGGGCCGCGCGCCAGAAGCCCGCGCCACAGGCCACCAATCCGAGACCCGCAGCAGCCTTGACCAGGCTCCGACGGCTGCTCGTCACGGGCGATGCCTCAGACCCCGAGTCCGTCGAAGAAGGCGCTAAGGGCCGACTCTCCGCCCTGCTCCCAGGCACGCAACGCGGCCGTGCCGATGATCGCGATCTCGGCGTTATCGCCGATGAAACGCAGGTCCTCGGCCGTGCTCACGCCAAAACCCACCGCAAGCGGCAGCGAAGTGGCGGCCCGACACCGCGAGAGGAAGGTGGAGACCTCGTCGTCCATCTGCGTGCTGGCACCGGTAACGCCACGCCGCGCCACGCAGTAGACGAAGCCGCGCGCCACGCCGCCCAACTGCGCGAGCCGGGCATCCGTGCTCGTGGGGGTCATCAGCACGATCGGCGAGAGGCCCTTCGCATCCGCGAGCATGTGCAGCGGCGCGGCCTCCTCGAGCGGCAGATCCGGCAGGATGTAACCGCAAGCACCGGCCTGCGCCAGACGATCCACGAAGGTCGCGTGCCCCATTTTGAAGGCGGTGTTGTAGTAGCCCATCATCAAAACGCGGAACGGGAACGCTGCCGTGACGCGGGCCATGAACTCCAGGCACTGCGCCACGGTGGTTCCGCGCGCAAGTGACTCCTGGTTCGCCTTCACGAAGAGCGGGCCGTCTGCGGAAGGCTCCGAGAACGGGAACTGCAGCTCCACGAAGGCTACGCCCCGCTCGGCCATGATCTCGAGTTCGCGCCAGTTGTCTTCGAAGCTGGGATAGCCGCAGACGACGTGGGTCATCAGCAGCGGGCGACGCTGCGCCAGCCGCTCGGCGATGTAGTCATTCAGCTGCATAGAGCGCCGCCTTGGAGGTGATGAACTGCTTCCACTTGGCATCCCCGAGGGCCTCGGCCACCGTGAAGATGTCCTTGTCGGCCCGGCCGGACTGGTTGATGAGGATGACCTCGTCCTTGCGCATGGACGGCGCCTCGCGGATTGCACGCACGAAGGCGTGCGTGCTCTCCAGCGCCGGGATCAGCCCTTCACGGCGCATCACGAGGCGCAGGGCCTCCGCCACTTCGGCGTCGGTAGCCGCCTCGAAACGCACGCGCCCCTGCTCCCAGAGATGCACCAGGATCGGGTTGACGCCGATGTAATCGAGGCCCGCCGAGATCGAGTGGGTCTCGTTCATGTTGCCTTCGTCGTTCTGCAGGAAGTAGGTCTTCATCCCCTGCGCAACACCCACCGAGGCATCGTTGTAGGCAAGGCGCGCCGCGTGCTTGCCCACGCCGGGACCGAAGCCACCCGCCTCGCAGCCCACCAGCTCCACCGAAGCGTCGTCGATGAAGCCCTGGAAGAGGCCGATGGCATTGGAGCCGCCACCCACGCAGGCATAGACGCGATCGGGGAGCTTGCCTGCCGCTTTCAGGATCTGCTCGCGCGCCTCGATGCCGATCACCGACTGGAACCAGCTCACCATCTCGGGGAAGGGGTGCGCGCCACAGGCCGTGCCCAGCACGTAGTGCGTGTCGGCCATGTTGGTGGCCCAGTCGCGCATGGCCTCGTTGATGGCGTCTTTCAGCGTTTGTTGGCCGTCCTGCACCGAGACCACCTCGGCGCCGAGGTTCTCCATCCAGAACACGTTCGGGCGCTGACGCGCGATATCCACTGCCCCCATGTAAATGCGGCAGCGGAAGCCGAACTTGGCCGCCATCGTGGCCGTGGCGAAGCCATGTTGCCCCGCCCCCGTCTCGGCGATCACACGCGTCTTGCCGAGCCGTTTGGTGAGCAGCCC
>CAIXOY010000079.1 GCA_903921135.1 uncultured Gammaproteobacteria bacterium | reverse complement strand
GTGTCCACTCGGATCGGATAGCGGATCAGGGAGGCGGCCGTCTTGCGGTCTTCCCGCTTCACCGCCAGCCAGAAGGCCTGCGAGTTGCGGTGCAGCGATTCCGGGTCACGCACGCCGATGGCGGCGTAGCGGTGCTTGATGGAACCCGATGTGCCGCCTTCCATCTGCAGATAGACGGGAAGCGATGTGTCGGACCCGGCCTTGCTCCATGTGCCACGGATCACTTCGCACTCGAGCGCGCTGTCACCGAAGGCGCTCTCGGGGTCTTTCTCGGGAAACTCCGCCCTGAAGCTCGCCACGGCATTTCCCGCCGCGTCCAGTTCTTCGAGCAGCACGTGGGTGGCATCCAGCATGCGGCCGCGCAGGGGAATGTCCTTCAGCGAGGAGGCATAGAAATACACGCCGCTGACCTCCTCCCCCGAGAAGACCAGCGTCATGCGGATGCGGTACTTGCCACCCATCTCGCCGTTGTAGTTCCACAGCCAGCCCGGCTGGTTCTTGCTGCAGACGGCAAAGGCCTGCGTGGGGAGCAGGAGGAGGCACAGCAGGATCATGCCGATCCGTGATGCATTCATGCGGGCGGAGTCTCCTGTCGGTCAGCGGGGTGATTGACGCCGTCGCCCGTGGGCACGGGTTCGAGCAGTGACGGATCCACGCCCTCCAGGCAGCCCACGTTGTAACCGTAGTGCTGTGGGTTGGAGCGGCGCCGGTGATGCGTGTACACGCCGCAGTGCGCGCAGAACCAGTGCTCTGCCGTGCGGGTGTTGAACTGGTAGAGCCGAAGCGACTCCGCCCCCTGCACCACGCGCAATCCGGCAAGCGCAATGGCACCCATGATGGCTCCCTTGCGGCGGCACAGCGAGCAGTTGCAGCGGCGGGCGTCGACGATGCCCTCGGGCAGCGCGAGTTCCAGCACCACGGCGCCGCAATGGCAGGAGGCGCGGTGCAGCGGAAGGATGTCGGTGTCACCGACGCGGCGGATCATGGGAGCAGGCAGGAGGCGATGCGGACTCAGGCGGGGGAACCGCTCGGGCCCACCCCTGAAGGGCAGGCCCGGCAGTGCGCCGCTTATTTGCCGCTTTTCTTCGCGGCCTTGGCGGCGCGCTTTTCCTTAACCGTCTTGGTGGGTTTTTTCTTGGTCTCTTTTTTCTTGTCCATGCCCTTGGCCATGTCGGAGTCCTCATCGGGTAGGGGTGATTCCCGACCTGAGCTTAGGGCTTGGACCAGCCGCCCGCCAGAGGGCGATGGAGACTCAGAGCTCGAGCGTCAAGAAAACGCTGTGCGGATCCGGGGCATAGTCAGCGAAGGGCCCGCACTCGCGGAAGCCGAAGCGGGCGTAGAGCGCACGCGAAGGCGCGAAGGGTTCGGCAGAACCCGTCTCGAGGCTGAGTCGCGCATAGCCGCGGCGGCGGGACTCCTCGATGATGTACGCAAGCATGGCAACGCCCGCGCCCTTGCCGCGGTGCGCGAGTGCGGAGCGCATGGATTTGATCTCGGCGTGATCCGCGGTGTGCTGCATCAGTGCACCGCAGCCGAGCAGATCCTCCCCCTCCCAGACCGTCCAGAAACTCATGCCGGGGCCGCGCAGCGCGTCCAGATCCAGCGCGTGAACGCTGCCCGGTGGTGACCACGCGCGCATGTCGCGCAGGTGTTCCTCGAGCAGTGCGTGCACACGTTCCGAACTCAGATCGTCTGGCCGGATCTCCATCGCAGCGCGCGCCTCCCGGGGCTGTCGTGACGGATATTACTGACGGGCCGCGCAGCGCGTGGCGGCGCCAGCAACGGGCTTCATGTCGGCAAAGCCCAGACGCACTTCGGTCTCGAGCGCCGCGCCCAGACCCTGCGCGCGCCAGCCGGCTGCCTGCGGGCAGTTCGTATCGGTGGCCTCGCCGCCCGGCTGCCAGAAGGTGATGCCGCTCTCGTCGATGCTCACGGGCTTCGAATAGCTGCCGGTGAAGACCTTCTGCCGCTTCTGCAGATCCCAGATCACTAGACCGCGAGGCTCGGGTGCCGTGCCGCTGTCCAGAACCAGGAAAGATCCCGTGAGGCCCAGGAAGTATTCGGCGTTTTCGTTGCGGATCTCGAAGTCACCCTCGCGCACGAGATATTTGCAGGGCGGGATGCTGCGCCCGCGGCCGAGTTGCTTCACGAGGAAGTCCGTTCCGACGCTCTCGGCGGGCTTGGCGATCACGCGGAAGCGGCCCTCGTCGTGGCATTCGGGGCGTGTGGCAGCGAACGCCACAACCGACAGCGATGAAAGGATGGTCGCAAGAACGAGGTGAGCAAGTCTCATGGGTACTTCCGGAAGCAGGACGGTGGAGTTGATGCGCGTCAGGAACAACAGAGGCGCAGGAATGCTCTCGGCCCGACACACGCGAGCTAGGATACGCAGCGCAGCGCAATCCACGTCTGTGGATCTTTGGTTAAAAGGCTGCTGCCGGATTACGGTTTGGTTACGCACCGGCTGAAGGAGCCGCGGTCTGCAAGCGCCTTCGCAAGTCTGAGCAAACGCAGATCTATCGCCATGTCAGGAAACCAACCCCGGGGCCTGGTGATTGAGGAAGACGCTCGTATGTTGAAAACGCATGCATTCCAGAACGAAACCCTCATTGCCCCACAGGGCAATGCGGCCAACACTTGATCCGGAGAGATGCGGGCAGGATACGTCCGCATCTGCCCCACGCCAACGCCTGTACGGCAAGCAGACGGCCGGGGGGGGTAATGCTCGGGAATCAGGGCTGACAATATGACCTCGAACCTGTCGGTTGCCGGACGTATCGCGGTATTCGCAACGCTTGCTGCACTCGGATTCTCCCTGAGCGTCGCTTTCGCTTTGGTGTACCGCGAATATCACGCTGTAGTCGATTCGGTCGCCATGCGCGGAGCGCTGCTTGCGCCGCCCTTGGCCACTGCCTCCCTGCAACCCACGCCGGACGAGGTGCGGAACATCGCAAACGTCCTCCCGGACGTGCTGAAACTCCCGACGGTGCGCTACGCGGCCGTCCTCACGCCGGAAGGCACTGTGATCCGATCGGCTACGAACCCGGGCGCTGCACCCTACAGCGTGCGGCCGCTCGGACTGTTACGCGGGCAGGCCGTGGCCGTGGACCCGGCCCGGCAACGTCTCGAGGCGGACGATCGCGGCAGGGTCATAGACATCACATTGCCCGTCTTCGGATACCG
>CAIXOY010000078.1 GCA_903921135.1 uncultured Gammaproteobacteria bacterium | reverse complement strand
GCCCGCGACGGCAAGCCGCCTCAGAGCGGCAGGTTCTCGAACAGGCGCTGCGCCGCAGGATCGGCAAACTGCCCCGTCAACCGGGGAATGCATTCGACCACTTCCTTCACATGCTCTCGCTGGCGCACCGGCCCCTTGGAGCGCGCCCGCGACGCCACTTTCGCGGCATTGGCGGCGGTTGCCGTCTCCACCAGCACAATCGCAGGCTTGGTCGTGGGAAAGCGCACGTAGCACGCGAACTCCTCCGCGCGCAGCGGCACAGAAACACAGAGGAACAGAAGAGCGCCTGAAAACAACCGTAAACGCATGGCAGCGGACCTCATGGGGGTGATCACCAGCATCCCGCGCCGAGCGTGCCGGTCGCGGTCCGCGCGCCGGTGGAGGCAACGGCCAACGAGGTGCACTGGGTGTCCTTGGATTGCGGCTGCGCGGCCACCGGTGTGGCCGTGAGCGTGTAGCAGGTCAGGATGGCACCGCAGGCACCCGCCGCCGCGTCGACGGTGTAGTAACCGTCCTGCGAGACGAGCGGGTCGGCCGCATAACCAAGCTCGGTCATGTCGGTGGTGTAAGTGCCGTGATCCAGGATGAACTGTTCCTGTCGGCTCACCGCATCCATGAGCGCGGTCTTCGCGTCGCTGCGGCGGGCCTTCTGGGTCTGGCTGAGGTACGCGGGATACGCCACCGCGGCCAGAATTCCCACGATGGCCACCACCACTGCCATCTCGACCAGCGTGAAACCACGCCCCTTGCGAGCCATCGAAGACATCCGCTCAGCTGAACTCACTCAGTACTCCTGGTTGTACCAATAGGTGCCATAAGGCTTGGGCAGTCTGGTGTTGGTGTTCATGGGGTTTTCCCGACCCAGCGGACCGCCGCCCGAGGGGAACAGCAGGCGGATCTTGGAGTCAGACCCGAAGTGCGGCGCAGGAGTGTCGGGAATGAGGCTGCCGAGCGTCAGGCTGCGGTCGGCGAGTGCGAGCTGACCATCATTGTTGAAATCCTCCACTGCCGTGGCATCGGTCAGCCGGAGTTCGTAGAGGCTGCCCGTGCCTGTGGCCGGCTCGCACAACACACCGGCACCACTCGTGTCAGGCGAGAACGTCGTGAAGTAGACCTTGCCCCCGATGGTGAGCGAGCGTGCAAGCGCCTTCTCGCCGTTCGACTCGCCAAGGCGCACATACCAGCCCTTGGCGCTGGCGAGTGCCGTCTGTGCGGCGGCCTTCTGCGCGGCAGTACCCACTTGCAGCAGGTTGGCCGAGGCGTCGTAGAGACCGCTGTCGGTGATGGGCAACGAGCACCGGAAGTCCGCGCTCCCTGCACTGCAGGCCGAGGAGTTCGGTGCCGCCGTGGTGTAGGGCGAGGTCTGCCGGTCGCGGAGCATGTAGAGCCGGTCGCGGTTGTTGGTGGCGTTGGGGTTCTCCCGGTCACCGCTGCCGATCAGGAGGGCGTCGAAGGTGCCCGAACTGTCGCGCGTGCGTACCACATCAACCGCGTTGAAGAAGCGCCGGTCACCCGCGTGGCTGTCGGTGGAGGAAGTATTCAGCGCGGCGATCCTCGTGATCCGCCAGGCCGTCTGGCTGGAGGTGGGTCGCGAGCTCCCCGGCATGTCCACGCGCCAGACGTTGCCACCGGTGTCGGCGGCATAGATCCGGTCGGTGAGTTCGTCGCCGTCGCTGTCGAGCACCGTGAGGCTTGCCGGGATCGAGAAGCGCAGGCCGGACGTGCCGGTCGACTGCAGGTTGGTGGCACTGTTTGCCGCGGGCGTCACGCTCCACACCAGTGCGCCGGTGATGGCGTCGACGATGAAGATGCCGCGGCCCTCGGTGTCGGCGCCCGCCACGATGGCCGTGTCGTCTTTCAGCACGTCGTAGCCACCACCGAAGATCAGCACCGGCTTGGGCACACCACCGGTCGAATAGCCGGGGATGTAGCTCACGACAGGCACCGACCAGCTCTGCCCGAGCTCGCCCATGCCGGTGGAGCTCTTGTCGATCTTCCAGAGGAAGGCGGGCGCGTCGGGGTTCGAGACATCAAGCGCGTAGTAGGCCTTGCCACCCCGGCGCAGGCCGAAGAACACATACAGCTTGTCGCCCGCGGTGGAGTCGATGGTGCCGTCGTCGTTCAGATCCACCGAATAGGCCACGGGCGGGGAGTCGATGGCGTAGATATTGCGCGCCCCACCGACGTTGTCGCGGCGGCTGTCTAGCACGGCGGCAAGTTCCTTGGGGAAGAAGGCCCAGCTCTCGGCGCCGGTGTCGTTGCGGAACATGTGCAGGAAGCCGGCGTTGGTGCCCACCACCATGCGGATGTCCGGGCTCGACGAAGTGAAACCGCTGCGCGCACCGTAGTTCAGTACCAGCGGACGGCTGTGCAGCATGTCGCCCAGGACCCAGTCACGGGTGTCCGCGCGGGTGGCGTCGGTGTAACCGCGCCCCCAGTCGATCAGATCGCTGAGCGCGCCGGCGCTCGCAACGTTGAAGAGCGTGTAGACGTCCGAGAGCGCTGCGACACCCATTGCCGCGGCGGTGAAATTCGCCGCGCTGAAGTCCTGCAGGGCGCCACCCGTGCCCGTGTTGGTCTTGATCACGCGCGTGTCGGGTGCGCGGACGGCGAGCAAGCCGCCCACACCGCCTGCGTTCACTTGAGGTCCGTCGGTCGTGGCGCTCCAGAAGGTCTGCGCGGAACCGAGGATCTCACCGGTGGAAGCGTCGATGGCAGAACGACCGTTGGCGTCGGTGAGCGAAGCCGTCCCGCCCGAGATGCTGATCGCCAGTTTCTTGATGTTGCCCGGCCACTCGGTGCCCGTCTGCGGGGTGAACATCGCGAAGAACACTTCGTTGCGGCTCTCGGTGCGCGTGAAGGTGTTCACCGCAACAGAGGGCGAGGTGAAGGTACTGTTGGTGGCAAGGATCGAGGTGATCGCGCCCTGGAAGGCGCTCGCGAGCCCCTCTGCCGTGTCGGTGGTGTAGTAAAGACCACCGCCGCGCTGGGCCGTCGTGCTCAACAACGTCTGGTTGGTGGTGAAGCCGATCGTGTAGGTGATGGCTTTCTGCTGACCGTTGTAGACATTGCCGTCCAGATCATTGGCATACATGTACTCCGCGATCTCGGGGAGGCAGCTCTTCTCGTTGTCGCCAAAGCCGTTGCGGTATGTCCCGCAGGTGCGCCCGGTAAGCGACTCGATGCGGCTGTTGGCGTCGGTGTCGTAGGTGGGCTCACCGTCGGTCATCAGGATGATGTAGACGTACTCGCAGTCTGCCGTTGGCGAGTCGTAGGTGCCGCTGGGGCTCTCGGCGGCAGCATCTTTGACCGGCGTGGCGGAGCCGCGTTCCCGGGCGTAGAGGGTGGTCTGGCCGGAGAGGTAGCGGTAAGCCTCGTAGGTGGATTCGCAGAGCGGGGTGAAGTTGTCGGGGGTGAGGCTGTTCACCAGGCTCACCAGGCCGCTGCGATCACCGTTGGAAGAATCCTCGATGATCCGGCGCACGATGGCGCCGCCGTCGTTGCTGCCACTGCCGCTGCCGTTGTAGTTGAACACCGCCAACCCGAAGTCGATGTCGGGATTGGCATTGATCAGATCCGTGGTGACGCTCTGTGCCACATCGATCCGGCTACGGTCCACCAAGGTGGTGCTGTAGAACCAGTTCATGTAGTTGGCGTTGTAGAGCCTGTAGGAGCTCCAGCCACCGGACACGTTCGACTGTCTGGTGCTGCCGTAAGGGCGCGGCGTGGAGGATCGCGGGTAACCACTGCCCGGGTTGCCCGTGCCGCTGCCGTTGCCGTTGTTGCTGTTGGTGACATCGTCGGAGCAGTCGACGTGCAAGGGGTCGGTGGTGCTGGGGGCGAGATCGCTCCAGGACGTGACGGTGGCGGTGCGCCACATCGCGAGCTTGCTCTGGAAAAATCCGGCACTGGCCAGCGGGGTGTAGGACGAGGCGCAGCGGTTGCGGTAGTCGTTGATCCACTGCCCGGTGTTGGCAGGGGGGGGATTGCCCGACGAGCCCGTTGCCCAATAGAGGCGCCCGTTCACGATGCCCGTCACGGTGGGATAGGTGGTGGCAGGGTTGTAGGCCGGCTTC
>CAIXOY010000077.1 GCA_903921135.1 uncultured Gammaproteobacteria bacterium | reverse complement strand
TACACGCTGCCGCCGATGCCGACCGGCGAGGCGCGCAATCGCCCGCAGGCGGCAGACTCGGGAAGCAGGTTCTCGGCAAGCAGTGCGTGCAGGTTGCAGATGGTGTAACGGTTGAAGCCGATCTCGTCCGCAGACTCCACCAGCAGTTCGATCGCCGCCTTGTGGTTCAGAATCATCTGGGTGTCGCGCGTGTCCTTGCCTTCCGCGCCTGCTCCGAGCGCAAGTAAGCGCTCTGTCTCGAGCAGCGAGTAGGTATTGCCCTCGAGGCGGCTGGAGTTCCACGAGAGATCGATCAGCAAGCGCTGGAAAATGCGCAGCGCAAAGGTGCCCGCAGGCTGTACCTCCGCACTCGGCTGGCCGATACGTCGAAGGTGTGCGCGAACGTCATCAGGGAGGTAGAAGCTCCGGTTCGGTGCATAACCGCCCAGGAACTCTTTGCTGTAGCCCACCGGGCTGCGCTGGTTGAGAGGCTTGCACACGCGCTCCCGCAGGTGTTCGGCCGCTGCGGAAACCGGGATGCGGACCTCGGATACGCCGCTGCCCACCGCATATGACGCCTCGGGTTCCGCAACGACCACAGCGGCTGACCCACGGTAACGGCTGCCACGGCCGCCACCCTCGCGCTGGAGGTCTCCCCGGGCTACGAGCAGCGCGAGACGCCGCTGGAGTGTCCGACGCTGGACGCGCATGCCCAGACCTGACGCCAACTGATCGGCCGATACGCCGGCAGGGAACCGCCTTACGGCTTCCTCGAGATGCAAAAGCTCTTCATCCGGGATCTGTCGTGGCACGGCTTTTCTGTCGCGAAAGAGTTATTCGCGACATGAAAACAGGCTTCGTGACGCGATTCAAGATTCGCGACAGATCCTCATGCGCTTATCTCGCAGGCGTAACCGAAGCGCTCGCGGCCTTCCACTCCATCGCCGCCCGCACGCGCTTTTCCACGGACGGGTGCGAATAGAACAGCACCTCCTCGATCACACCCGGGCGCGGGTAACGGTACTCCGCAGTCTTCACCAGAGCGCTGGAGAGCGCGTCTGGCAGGTTCACCGTTTCAAGGGAATAACGATCCGCCTCGGCCTCGCTGATACGCGTGAGCGAATTCAGCACGGGCTGCGCAAAGACGCCCAGCACCGACACCAGCGCGAGCAGCACAGGCAGGCCGAGCGGATCGGAAACACCCGCAGCGCTGCCGAGCGCACGCGCTGCCACCGGAAACAGGCGATCGATCAGGAAAAAGAGGACGGCCGCGACCAATGAAAGGATGCCCACGCTGCGCCACACATGGCCCAGCACGTAGTGGCCGATCTCGTGGCCGGTCACAGCCTTCACTTCATCAAGCGACGCCCCCTTGAACGCGACATCGGAAATCGCGATACGCGCGGAGCCGCCAACGCCCGAAACATTCGCGGTGAAGTTGTTCGACTGACGCGAGCCGTCGTAAACGAAAATGCGATCCGCAGGCACACCCGCGCGCTCGGCCATCACGAGGAGCGCATCACGCACCTCGCCGTCCGGCACGGGCTTGTAGTCGTTGAAGAGCGGCTCGATCACCACCGGCGATACCAGCAGCATTGCAGCCACCGACACCGCCGTAAGCCCCGCCGACCACGCCCACCAGAGCCGCCCGGCGCGGCGGATGAGCGCGTACACACCCATGAAGAACAGCGCGGCAAGCAGCGAGGAAATGAGCATCGACAACGCGCCCTGGCCCAGATAATCCCCGATCGGTTGGCTGCTGCGGCCGTAGGCGATTTCACGCCACCATCCCGAGTAGAGATCCCACGGCAGAGTGATCAGCGACAGCACCACGAAAGTGGCCAGCGCAATCACGAAGGCGCGCCGGTTCGGGCCCTTGCCGGGCTTGCGTGCGTCCAGCCGGTCGAGCCAGCGGCCGCGCACCAGGATCCAACTCGCCAACACGGAGAAGAAGAGCCCCCAGAGGATCAGCCAGTGGCTGCCCTGGGTGTAGGCCTGCGCTTTGGCGAGCGCGTCGGCGCCGAGGGTGTCGATGTAGGCGGCGGTGGCGAGTTGGGGGTCGAAGGACATGAGGCACTCTCCGGAGGACTGCGGCTGCGTTCGAAGATAGCTGACGCAGGAAAAGGGTAAATGGATTCAGGGGCGCTCCACCCGGGACCGGAAGCAGTCGGCGACGATGGCTTCGATGCGTGCCAGTTCCTCCGGTTTGAGCAGTGTGAGTTCGGCCGCGCTCTTGCGACGCTCGGGCAAGCGGCCGTTGTTCTGGCGAATCCACTGGATCAGCAGATTGATGGTCCGGTTGGGCAGGTCGAAGGCGCGGTCGATCTGATCGAACGCCCCGTCATAAGCCTGTATAAACGAGGTTTCATCGATCAGCGATTGTTCGAGCGCCAGTTCAGCGCAAGCCGTGACAAAAGAGGCTGCTGCGTCGCCATCCCAGTGGGCATAGACCGCTGGGGAGGAGCGGAACTCGAAGATGAAATCGTTGCCGTCGATGTAGGTCACGTCCCACAACAGGCGCGCGGGCTTGCTGAAGGCCTCCAACGCGGCGAGGTAGTCCTTCTCGTTGCACTTCATCGCCACCGACAGCGGCAGTATGGCGGGGTTCTCGCCGACCGTGGGCAGGGCGGCAACGTGGTTCAGGCTGTGGTGCGCCAACAGGCGCGAGAGCCTGCCATTGCCGTCCATGAACGGATGGATGAACACGAAGCCGAAGCTCACCAACGCGGCCTTGACCATCGGTGGCACATCGCCTTCGCGGGCGTTGGCCATCCGCACCAAGCCGGCGGTCAAGGCCGCCACGTGGGCTGGTGGCGGCGGGATGTACCGCACGGCCAGTGCGCCGTGCCCGCCGCGCTGCAGCCAGTTCTGTTCGTTGCGAAAGGCGAACTCCAGTTTCAGGTCGTTGGTGATCACGACGTTCTGCAACTCAACCAGATAGTCCTCCGACAAGTCCCGGCGGTCACGCAGGTGTTGCATGGCGCCAAGGAACGCGCGCTCTTTGTCTGGCGAAGGACTCTCGTTCTCGATGGCGTAAGATTCACGGGTTTCGCTGAGGTAGGCCCAACTCATGACCCGATCCACGACCTCTGCGTTGGCCGGGTTGGCCGCCCAGGTGTGCAGGCGCTCCAGCACGTCGCGCCCCCGCTGCTCCAGAGCAGGCGATTTGCGTACCACCGGACAGAACTCGTAGGGCCCGATGCCGTTGAAATTGACCCGGAACCTCGGGCTGCGCTCCCACACTGGCCCCGTGTAGTAGGTACTCCGATCAAACACATCGAGGTAGTTCCCGCCCGTGGTGTCCCAGGGCAAGGGAAGCTCGCGCCCGTGGGCCTTCTCCCAGATGAAGGCGGCTTTGCGCAGATACGCTCCCGTGCGCTGTGCGGTCAGCGCGCTCGCCATTGCCTCCTCGGGTACGAGCTTCAAGGCCTCGTGCAGGATCGCCAGGCGCATCGACTCGTGCTTGAGAGCGAACAGGATGTGCTCCAGCATCGAGGCGTCTGCGGCCGGCGCCACATGCCGCGGCACGGCCAGCAGGTCGGGCATCTCCTCGATACGCGTGACGGGCCGCACCTGAGCGGGGCGGCTCAGGGGGGGCATCCGCAGCGGGATGTGCGACAAGAGGAACTTGTAGCCAATCATCTGTAGCGGAGTTTCCTGTTACGGATACCAAACTTTCTCTTAAAAACAGATCTTTGGCACGGTTTTTATATAACTCTCTGCCGGGGTCCACAGCGTCGCTTCCAGCGATGGCTGCCGGCGGGGCAGATGATCGCCGCAGTTTGGGTTGGTGAAAACCTTTCGTGAGCCAAGGCCGGCTGGGAGATGCTGTACGGAACGGTCTGACCGGGATTTTCCGATGAAGGAAGCGCCCGTTACTGACATCATCAGGGTGCGGAATTGGTGGAGAAGGAGGGATTCGAACCCTCGATAGAGCTATTAACCCTATACGCCCTTAGCAGGGGCGCGCCTTCAGCCTCTCGGCCACTTCTCCATGCTCGTTGCCACCCTCTGGGAGGGCCCGCGTGACCTCAGTCCTCGCGGTTTCCGTCTGCTTGCGTGGGGTTGCCACCCTCGCGCTGTATGCGTTCGTAAATCTCTTCACGATGAACCGACACCGTCTTGGGTGCATTCACTCCCAGGCGTACCTGATTGCCTTTCACGCCGAGCACCGTGATCGTGACGTTGTCGCCAATGATCAGGGTCTCTCCGATCCGCCGGGTCAGAATCAACATTGTCAGTTCCTCGATGTGCCGGGTCGCTCCCCCTGCCGGCTATAGCCAGTCTTTATTGCGGAGGTGCCCCAAAGGGCAAGCGGGCGCGATTATAGGTGAATAAACCTCATAGGCCATACCCCGGACACAAATTGCTCACGCCTCCTCGGCCACCGGGGTGTCCAGCCCGAACTCCGAATGCAGGGCCCGCACAGCCAGTTCGAGGTACTTCTCGTCGATCACCACCGAAACCTTGATCTCGGAGGTGGTGATCATCTGGATGTTGATCTGCACGTCAGAGAGCGCCTTGAACATGCGGCTCGCCACGCCGGCGTGGGAGCGCATCCCCACCCCCACAATCGAGACCTTGGCCACCTTGGCGTCCGTGACGACTTCCCGGGCGCCGATGCTGGGCAGCAGCTCCTGCAGGATGGCCGCGGCGCGCTTGGCGTCGTTGCGGTGCACCGTGAACGTGAAGTCCGTGCTCTGGCCCTCGGCCACGTTCTGCACGATCACATCCACCTCGATATTGGCGTCGCCTACCGGCCCCAGTATCTGGTAGGCGCTGCCGGGCGTGTCGCGCACGCCCCGCACCGTCACCTTGGCCTCGTCGCGATTGAAGGCAATGCCTGCCACGGTGGGCGCTTCCATCGGGTTCCCCTCCTCCATCGTGATCAGCGTGCCCGGCCCGTCGACGAAGCTCGAGAGCACGCGCAACGGCACCTTGTACTTGCCCGCGAACTCCACCGAGCGGATCTGCAGCACCTTGCTGCCCTGGCTGGCGAGTTCGAGCATTTCCTCGAAGGTGATGCGGTCGAGGCGGCGCGCCTCGGGCACCACGCGAGGGTCGGTGGTGTAGACACCATCGACGTCGGTGTAGATCTGGCATTCGTCGGCCTTGAGCGCCGCAGCCACCGCAACGGCCGTGGTATCGGAGCCGCCACGGCCCAGCGTGGTGACGTTGCCCGCCTCATCCACGCCCTGGAAACCCGCCACCACCACCACACGACCCTGCGCCAGATCAGCGCGGATGTTGGCGTCGTCGATCTCGCGGATACGCGCCTTGGTGAAGGCGCTATCCGTCAGGATGCGCACCTGCGAACCGTTGTAGGAGCGCGCGTCGCAACCGCGCTCGTGCAGCGCCATCGCGAGCAGCGCCATGCTCACCTGTTCGCCGGTGGAGACCAGCGCGTCGAGTTCGCGTGCGTCAGGGTCTTCCTGCATCTGCTTGGCAAGGCCGATAAGGCGGTTGGTTTCGCCCGACATCGCCGATACGACAACCACCAGGTCATGGCCAGCCTTGCGAAAGCCCAACACCTTGTCGGCAACCGCCTGTATGCGCTCGACGGTACCCACAGAGGTACCGCCGAATTTCTGCACGATCAACGCCATGTGATTCCCCGTGCAGGCCGGACTGTCAGGCGCCGAGCCGGGCGCGGACCACGCCCTGCAGCGCCTGCAAGGCCTCGGGCAGCGCCGCCACATCGGTGCCGCCACCTTGGGCCATATCAGGACGTCCGCCGCCCTTGCCGCCCACGCGCGCCGCGATGTCGGCCACCAGATCGCCTGCCTTCAGCTGTGCAGCGGCTGCACCGGATACGCCGGCCACCAGAGAGACCTTGCCCTCTTCCACCGACGCCAGCAGCACCACCGCATCGCCGAGTTTCTGTTTCCACTGGTCCACGGCCGCACGCAGGCTCTTGGCGTCTGCGCCTTCCAGTTGCGCCGCCAGCACCTTGATGCCGCCCACGTCCACCGCTGCCGCAGCCAGATCGGTGCCACCACCGCCGCTCGCGAGCTTGGCGCGCAGGCGCTCCACTTCTTTTTCCAGTGCGCGGTTCGCAGAAACCAGCGCCTCGACCTTGGCGACGACCTCGTCGCGACCGCTGCGCAGCAGACGCGCGAGTTGTGCGTTACGGCCGTCAACCTCGTCGAAGAGCGCGATCGCGCCTTCGCCGGTCACGGCCTCGATGCGCCGCACGCCCGCGGAAATGCCCGACTCGGCCGTCACACGGAAGAGCCCGATATCCCCCGTACGCTTCACGTGCGTGCCGCCGCAGAGTTCCACCGAGAAGCCGCCGCCCATGGTGAGCACGCGCACTTCGTCGCCGTACTTCTCGCCGAAGAGGGCCATCGCGCCGCGCGCGCGGGCCGTCTCCATGTCGGTGACTTCCACCCCGACCTCGGAGTTGGTGCGGACCTGGGCATTCACGATTTGCTCGATGTCGCGCAGTTGCTCACGCGTGACGGCCTCGAAATGCGAGAAGTCGAAGCGCAGCCGCGAGGACTCGACCAGCGAGCCCTTCTGCTCCACGTGCTCGCCAAGCACCTCACGCATGGCCGCATGCAGCAAGTGCGTGGCCGAGTGGTTGAGTGCCGTGGCCTGACGGATGCCCTGCTCTACCTGCGCCTTCAGGCGATCGCCCGTGGCGATGCGGCCAGACACCAGCACACCGTGGTGCAGGAAAGCCGCGCCCTGCTTGGTGGTGTCGCGCACCTCGAAGCGGGCACCGCTTGCCGCGAGCAGCACACCGCAGTCACCCGCCTGACCACCGGATTCGGCATAGAACGGCGTGCGGTCCAGAACCACGATGCCCGTTTGGCCTTCCTGCAGGGCATCGGTGCTGCTGCCCTCCTGCACCAGCGCGATCACGGCGCCCTCGTCTGCCAGCGTGTGATAGCCGGTGAACTGCGTGGCTATGTCTGCCGCCAGCGTGGCCTGTGCGCCGGCCTTGAACTGGCTGGCACCGCGGGCGCGCTCACGCTGTGCTTCCATGGCCTCTTCGAAGCCGGCCTCGTCGATCGACAGGCCGCGCTCGCGGGCGATGTCGGCGGTGAGATCGGCGGGGAAGCCGTAGGTGTCGTAGAGCTTGAAGACGGTGTCGCCGGGAATGACCGTGCCCGCGAGGGCTGCGGTTTCTTCCTCGAAGATGCGCATGCCCAGATCCAGCGCACGCGCAAACTGCTCTTCCTCGAGGAGCAGCACACGTTCGATCTGGGCGCGTTTCTCGATCAGCTCCGGGTAGGCCTGCCCCATGGCCTGTCCGAGCGGCTCGACCAGCGTGTGGAAGAAGGCATCCCGCGCGCCGAGCTTGTGGCCGTGGCGGCAGGCGCGGCGCAGGATGCGGCGCAGCACATAACCACGCCCCTCGTTCGAGGGCGTCACGCCATCGCTCACCAGGAAGGCGCAGGAGCGGATGTGGTCGGCGATCACGCGCAGCGAGGGGCTGGAGAGATCGGCGGCGCCCGTGGCGCGCTGCGCGGCCTCGAGCAGCACGCGGAAGATGTC
>CAIXOY010000076.1 GCA_903921135.1 uncultured Gammaproteobacteria bacterium | reverse complement strand
GCCGTCGTGCCAGATGGGTTCGTCGCCGATGGCGTCTGCGTCCGCTGCGTCCACTTCGAAGGAGAGCAGGCGCAGCGCGCCGCCGGAGGCCTTCTCGGCGAGTGCGGCCTCGCGGCCGACGAAATCGCCCTTGTCCATGTTCACGAAACGTCCGAGACCAGCTTCATACGGCCCGTAGATCGGGCGGAACTCACGGGCCCAGTTGCCGAAGCCTTTCTCGAGGCGCAGCGAGTTCAGTGCCCGGCCGCCGAAGGGCTTCATGCCGTGTGCGCGGCCGGCCTCGGTGAGCAGGGCGTGCAGGCTTCTCTGGTATTCCACGCTCACCCACATCTCGTAGCCGAGCTCGCCCGTGAAAGACACGCGGCCCATCAGCACGGGCACCATGCCCACATCTACCTTGCGGAAGCTCATGAAGGGAAAGGCGGGTGTGGAGAGGTCTTCGCTCATCAGCGGTTGCAGGATCGCGCGCGCGGCGGGGCCGGCGATGGCGAGCCCGACGTATTCCATCGCGCAGGGGCGCACCGTCACGCCTGCGGGCGGAGCGTGGCGCTCGAACCAGCGCCGGTACCAGGTCTCTGCGGCCCAGGTGCCGATCAGGAAGAAATGCTCTTCCGCGAGGCGGCACATCGTGAAATCGCCGATCAGCTTGCCGCGCTCGTTCAGCATGGGCGTGAGCGCCATGCGGCCGATGGCGGGCACCTTGTTGGTCATCACGCGCGAGAGCCAGTCAGCGGCGCCTTTGCCGGTGATTTCGAATTTTCCGTAGTTGGAGATTTCGAGCAGCCCGGCGCGCTCGCGTACTGCGCGGCATTCCTCGCCGACGTGCGCGTGCGCGTTGGAGCGCCGGAAGCTCACCTCGTCGAAGGCTTCTGCGGCGCTGGGCGCGAACCACAGCGGATGCTCGAGGCCGCAGTAATCGCCGAAGACCGCGTGCTCTGCCTGCAGGCGCTCGTAGACGGGCGTGGTGCGCAGCGGACGCGCCGCCGGGAGTTCCTCGTTGGGGAAGCGGATGCTGAAGCGGCGCGAGTAGTTCTCGCGCACCTTGGCGTTGGTGTAGGCGAGCGTGGCCCAGTCGCCGTAGCGCGCCACGTCCATGCCCCAGATGTCGGCGCCCGGGTCGCCGTTCACCATCCACTGCGAGAGCGCGAGGCCCACGCCGCCGCCCTGGCTGAAGCCCGCCATCACGCCGCAAGCGACCCAGAAGTTGCTCAAGCCGCGCACCGGGCCGATCAGCGGGTTGCCGTCGGGTGCGAAGGTGAAGGGGCCGTTCACGATTTTTTTGATGCCCGCCTCGCCGAGCTGCGGGAAGTGCTGGAAACCCACTTCGAGGCTGGGCGCGATACGGTCAAGGTCATTCGGCAGCAGGTTCTGGCCGAAGTCCCAGGGGGTTTCCTTGGGAGACCACGGCACGCCGGCTTTCTCGTAGGTGCCGATCAGCATGCCGCCGCGCTCCTGGCGCAGGTAGATCTCTCCTTCGAAATCGATGCAGTGGAGCTGCTCTTTCTTGCCCGCGAGGAAGGGCAT
>CAIXOY010000075.1 GCA_903921135.1 uncultured Gammaproteobacteria bacterium | reverse complement strand
GGCCACATCACGCACGTCCACCGGGCAGACGCCGCCATCCCAGTAGTTCTTCATCGACCCCTTCCGAGTGCCGATGATCATGCTGCCCGTGGGCGTAGGTGCACGATCTCCGGGCCCGAAGGGCAGGGCGGGCAAAACCATGGTTGCCGGAAGTCCGTCCTTCACCATGCCTTTCACTTCGAGGTGGGTGATGTACTTGGACAGGATGTACGGGCTGGCGAAATGCCAGCTGTTGAAAGGGGTTTCCTCCGTTGAGGGTGTCCCCCTGCCGTCGGTGCCGATGGCAGCGATGCTGCTGGTGTAGACGATCTTTTCCACGCCCGCTGTCTTCGCGGCGCGCATCAAGTGGCGCGTGCCGTTCACGTTGATCTTGTAGTGGAGGTCCGGGTCCTTCGTCCACACCGCGAACAGCGCGGCGAGGTGATACAGCCGGTCCACGCCGCGGACTGCTTTCGCCAGCGAATCCGGATCCAGCAGGTTGCCCTCGACGAACTCCACCTCCATGCCGGCGAGCGGGGAGCGATCCTCACCGGGCATGACCATCACGCGCACCTCGTCACCCTGTTCCAGGCAGAGCCGGGTGACGTGATTGCCGATAAAACCGGTCGCTCCGGTGATAAGAACTTTGCTCATGGTGTTTCCTCTGTTCCGGATGGCGGGGTTCAGTCTCTGCGGGCAGCCCGTGTGCCGGTGTGTTCTTCCACCCGCATCATCCACGCGGTTACGGCCGGGTAGCGCGCAAGCATGTCCGCGACCATATCGGCATCGCGCAGGGCCTGGAACATCGCGTACACCGCAAGATCCGCCAGGCTCAGCTGATTGCCCACCAGCCAGTCCGCGCCGTCGAGCAGGCCGTCAACCGCCGTGATATGCCGCTCCACATCGACCAGCAGCTGTTCGATAGATTTGCGCCCGATACCCTGGCTCCCGGTGATCCTGACGATTCCGCCGGGTACCACTTTGGCCAGCAGCCAGCGCAGGAACGCGCCCTCGTGCTCCACCATGCGCGGGATGTTGCGCTCGCGGTTGCCCGGCGTGGTGAAGCGCAAGTGCATTTCGTAGAAGTAGAGACTCTCATCAGCCCAGTCCTCGAGCACGTGGACCTGAGCGCGCAGGCGCGGGTCCGAAGGAATGAGCGGCTTTTGCGGGAAGTTTTGCTCGATGTAGTGCGCCACGTCCGTGGAGTCGCAGACCACACGCTCGCCGTTCTGGAGTGCGGGAAGTTTCCCGGTGGGGTTCAGCGCCCGCACTTTCTTGCGCTCGCCGAGCGTCCAGTACCGCTCCTCGAAGGGAATGCCCTTGTGGTTCAGCATCCGCTGGATCTTCTCGTTGAACGGCGACAGGTGGTACTGGTGCAGTGTGATCATGATCTTGCCCGACTGGCGTCTGCGATGGTCTTGCGCGCTGTCGCGGCCATTCTAGGCAGGAGTTGCAGCGTCGAAGGTTACGGGCTCGTCAGGCGGTATGTCCCGGGAGCAACGCCATGACACGCGGTTTCTCTGCGCTATTCGTTACCATCCGCGCCACACACGCAGGAGCAACCCCCCATGAAAGCTGTCATCGCCGACGAACTCGGACCGCCCGAGTGTTACGCACTGCGTGAGGTCCCCACGCCCGAGCCCGCTGCCGGCGAGGCGCGCGTGCGTGTGCTGGCTGCGGGCGTGGGGTATTTCGATGCGCTGATGGCCCGCGGTGGCTACCAGGTGCGCCCGCCGCTGCCCTTCGTGCCGGGCTCGGAGTTCGCGGGCATCGTCGAGAGTTGCGGCGAGGGTGTGCAAAGCCCCGCTCCGGGGCAGCGCGTGATCGGTGGCAGCTTCGGCAATGTGTTCGCGGAGTACATATGCGTGCCTGCCGCAACGCTGATGCCGCTGCCCGCTGTGCTCAGCGCTGAGGTGGGCGCTGCTTTCCTCGTGAACTACCAGACTGCTGCCCACGCACTGATCCAGCGGGCGGGGCTTCGCGCTGGCGAAACGCTGTTGGTGCTCGGCGCAGCCGGTGGCACGGGAAGCGCTGCCGTGCAGGTGGGCAAATGCCTGGGCGCACGCGTGATCGCGGCGGCGTCTTCAGCGGAGAAACGTGCCTTTGCGCGCGCCGCAGGCGCAGACCTCGAGCTTGATTACAGCCGCCCTGATTGGCGCGATGACGTGAAGCGCTTGTCCCCCGGCGGCGTGGACGTGATTTTTGATCCGGTTGGTGGTGAATTCTTCGAACCTGCTTTTCGCAGCCTCGCCTGGGGTGGGCGTCATCTGGTGATCGGTTTCGCGGGTGGCGCGATTCCGCGGCTGCCGGCCAATCTCGCGCTGCTGAAAGGCGCCTCGCTGGTCGGTGTGGATCTGCGTCAGGCAGCAGGGCGCGATCCCGCGATGAACGCCGCCAACACGCGCCGGCTGCTCGGGTGGGTGGAGGAGGGGGCGTTGCGCCCGCCTGCAGGTCCCGTGTTTGATTTCGCGGATTTCCGCGGCGCGCTGGATGCGGCTTTTTCGGGCAAGTCGCTTGGCAAGGTGGTGTTGCGGGTTGCTGCGACCTAAGCGGCGGCGACAGGCTGCGGTTGCCTTGCGCTGCGCGGCGGGCAGGGCCCGCCACCCAGCCTGCGATCAGGCAATCACGCCGCGCGAAAGCCCAACACGATGCGCCGATAACCGCGCGCTGCGAAGCTCTGCAAGGGCCTCAGGTCGCTGCCTTGCTCGTCCAACGTGATGTCCTGCAGCCGCTCCAGCAACGTCTCGAAGGCGATACGCGCTTCAAGCCGCGCGAGTTCGGCGCCCGCGCAGAAATGCGGCCCGTGGCCGAAACCCATGTGCTGGCGCACGTTCGGGCGCGAGGGATCGAAACGCTCCGGATCCGGGAACACAGACGGGTCATAACCCGCCGCTCCCCACATCGGCACCACCATGCGTCCCTGTTCGATGTCGAGCGAGTGCAGCGTGACCGGAGCCGTGGTACGGCGATAGGTGCACTGGATCGGCGGATCGACGCGCAGTGTCTCTTCGATGAAATTGTCGATGCCGGCCGGATTGGCGCGCAGGCTGGCCATCAGCGCGGGGTCGCGCAGCAGGATCACCATGGCGTTGCCGATCAGATTGGTCGTGGTTTCGTGGCCGGCGAGCAGGATCTGGTCGATGATCGGCAGCAACTCTGCGGTGGTGAAGGGCGGCTCGCCATCGATTTCCGCGTTGACCATCTCGCTCAGCAAGTCGTTGGTCGGTTGTGCGCGGCGCTGCTCGATGCGCGGCACGAAATAGCGGTGCAGATCCACGACGGCACGCGCTACCTCACGACGACGCGCATGATCGAGCACGTCGATGTTGCCGGAGATCATCAGGTCGCCCCAGTGCTTGAACGTCCAGATGTCGGCACGCTCTACACCGAGGATGTCCGCGACCACGGTCACCGGCAGCGGCACTGCGAACGCCGGGATCAGGTCCACCTGACCGGCATCCACAAACGCATCGACGAGTTCGTTGCTGAGCTTGCGGATCGCCGGCTCGAGCTCACGCACGCGACGCGGGCTCAAGGCCTTGCTGACGAGTTTTCTGTGTCGGGTATGCACCGGCGGATCAGCCGTGAACAGCGCATTCACGATGGGGTGCGCCTCGGCGAAGATCGCCTCTACGTCATCCTGCACAGGCTCCGGGCCCACGCCCATGTGGCGCGGCCCGCGGCCGTCCTCGGTGATGCTGGAGGAATACAGCGCGGTGTTCTTCGACATCTCGACGAGATCCGCGTACCGCGCGACCGCTACGCCAACACCGGGATCCACGGCTATCCCTGAGCCCGCGTGCATCTGCGCATAGAGCGCGTACGGGCAGGCGATGTGCGACGGTGACTGAAGGTCGATGCGGGGTGCCGCATGCTCGTGCGGGGAGTCGGTGTTCATGTGTGTTTATTCGTTGTGGTTCGAGAAGTGAGCACTCCCGGGGCAGAGTGCCTCAGGTGCGCGGGGTGGGCGCGATCATAGCGTGCGGTTCGGCACTTGCCATCGTTCCCGATGGCGAGGACTGTCTGCCCGCCGGCCACGTCCGCGTGCCCGGGCTGATCAGCCCAGCCCGCACGCTACGGCAACTCCCTCGGTCATAGCTTGGATCAGCCGAACCGGCCCCGTATTCTCTCGCCACTCAGCTTCTGCCCGGACACCCCATGGATCGCCGAGACTTCCTCTCGCTGCTCGCTGCCTCCACGGCCCTGCCGCTCGTCTCCGGGCGCGCCCGTGCGGCCAGCACCGCGCTGCCCAGGGTGGTGGTGGTCGGTGCCGGTGTGGTGGGTGCATCCTGCGCATGGCACCTCGCTGCGCGCGGTTGCGAGGTCACGGTGCTCGAGGCGTACGGCGTTGCCGCGCAGGCCTCGGGCCACAGTTTCGCGTGGCTGAACGCAGGCGATGGTTTGCAGCCCATGAGCTACCACGTGCTGCGCTCGCTCGCGCTGGGCGAGCACCGGCGCATTGCCGCGCAATTGCCTGTGCCGGTGCGCTGGGAGGGCAGTCTTGAATGGCGCGACGCCGCGCACGGTGAAGACACGCTCGCATCCGAGGTGCGGCTCATGCGCGAGCGCGGCACCGAGATGCACCTTCTGGATGCTGCCGGCGCAGCCGCCATTCAGCCCGGGCTGCAGTTGGCGCCCGGCAGCGCGGTCGCGTGGGGCGCGCACGATGGCGCGCTCGATGGCCCCGCCACCACCCGGCTCCTGCTCCAGCAGGCGCAGTCGCTCGGTGCGCGTTTGCGCGTGCCGGTGCGCGTGCGCGGTATCGCGTCTCGGCGTGGCGGTGGCGTGCGGATCACGACAGATGGCGACAGCATCGACGCCGACCGGGTGATCCTTGCGGCAGGCACCGGTACGACAGCACTCGCCGAGCGCGCAGGCTTCGCATTGCCGCAAAAAACGAAGGCCGGTGTCATCGCGCTTACCGTGCCGATGCCGCCCGTGCTGAAGACCGTGCTCTACGGCCCAGATGTGCACATGCTGCAGCGCGGCGATGGTCGCGTGGTGCTCGGAGAGAAAGACGGCCCGCCCGCAGGCCCTGCGCATGCCGAGCGGCTCGCCGCTCAGCCGAACGCCTTTCCCGATGCCGCCATCGCAGCGCAACACGGTGCGCGTCTTCTGGCACGGGCAAGCCACTACGTTCCGGCGCTTGCCGGCGCGCGCATCGAGGAAGTCGGGATCGGCTGGAGGCCCATGCCGGCGGATGGTCTGCCGGCAATCGGTTTTGCGCCGGGTTCCACGTCTGTCTACACGGCGGTGATGCACAGCGGGATGACGCTCTCGGCGCTGGTCGGTCGCCTTGCCGCGATCGAGATCCTCGACGGGACGCCGGTTCAACTTCTCGCCGATTTCCGGCCGGGGCGATTCGCAGCCGCCTGAGCGGTAAATCGTGACCTTGTCTGCTGACGCCACCGGATCTTCGTCGATCCAGAGAGTGCCATGAGTCTGGATATCGCCGTTGTTCTTGCCTACGTGACGATCATGCTGCTGCTCGGCTGGTACGGCTTCGGCCGCACACGCAACAGCGAGGAATTCCTGCTGGCGGGCCGCACGCTGGGCCCTGCGATGTACATGGGTACGCTCGCCACCATCGTGCTGGGCGGCGCCTCTACCGTGGGCACCGTGCGCATGGGCTATGTGTACGGGATCTCGGGTATCTGGCTGTGTGTGTCTTTTGGTGCGGGTCTCATCGCCATCAGTCTGTTCCTCGCGAAACCGCTGATGAACCTGCGCATCTACACGATCACCCAGGTCCTCGAGCGCCGCTACAACCCCGCAGCGCGACAGGCGAGCGCGCTGATCATGATCGCTTACACGGTGATGGTGGGCGTGGTCTCGATGCTTGCCGCTGCCACCATCCTGCAGGTGTTGCTCGAACTGCCGTTCTGGGCCGCGCTGATGCTCGGTGCCGGTTGCGTGATCGTCTATTCGGTAGTGGGGGGTATGTGGTCCATCACGCTTACCGACATCGTGCAGTTCGGCATCAAGACGGTTGGCCTGATGTTCCTGCTCCTGCCGATCTGCCTCTACCGCGTGGGCAGCTGGGACGGGCTCACGGCCGCGCTGCCGGCGAGTGCCTTTCGTTTCGGGGAGATCGGCTACGGCACCATCGTCACCTACTTGCTCACCTACACGCTGGGATTTCTCATCGGGCAGGACATCTGGCAGCGCGTGTTCACGGCGCGCAGCGTGCGCGTGGCGCGGTACGCGGGCACGGCGGCAGGGCTCTACTGTTTGCTCTACGGCGTGGTGATGGCGGTGATCGGCATGTGCGCGCGCGTGTTGCTGCCGGATCTGGAAGACCCCAACACCGCCTTCACGGCGATCATCAACCTCACCCTGCCCGACGGGATCCGCGGGCTGGTCATCGCGGCGTCGATCGCCTCGATGATGTCCACCGCGAGCGCGACCATGCTGGCCGCCTCCACAACCTTCACCGAAGACCTGTTGCCGCGGCTGCGCGGGGGGAAAGCCTCCGGGCTCGGCGTGAACCGCCTGTGCACTGCGCTGGTGGGCGCGGTGATGCTGGGCCTGAGCCTGCTCGAGAACGACCTGATCGACGCATTGCTGATCGCCTACAACCTGCTTGTGGGCGGCATGCTGGTGCCGCTGGTGGGCGCGGTCTACTGGGCGCGTGCGACCACCGCAGGCGCCATTGCCAGCATGGGCCTTGGCTGTGTTGCGGTGATCATCCTGATGATCAGGGACGGTGCCGGCGCGAACACGCCGCTGTATTACGGGCTTGCCGTGAGCCTTGCGGCATTCGTGATCGTGAGCCTGCTCACGCGGCCGCGAGATGACACGCCTGCCGGCGGGGTGCTACATACGGAGCCCGCACCGCAGGCTGGCGCAACGCACCGAGCACCGGCATAGCCCCTTTTGCACGAGGAACCCTCCATGCATGATCAGAGCAGCCACGCCGTGGCGAACGCTACACCGTCCCCCACCAGCCACTGGACGCTGGAAGAGAAACTCGCGCTCAGCTGTCGCATGCTCGCGGAGCAGGGTCATTCGGAGACGCTTGCAGGGCAGCTCACGGTGCGCTGCCCGGACAACACCTTCCTCACCACCTCCGAGGAACTGGGTTTGGACGAGATCCATCCCGAGCACGTCATCCGCATCGATGAATCACTGAACATCCTTGAGGGCAGTGGCGCGGTGAACTCCGCCACGCGCTTCCACATGTGGATCTACCGCGCCCGGCCCGACGTGAACTGCATCATCCACACGCATCCGCCTTTCGTCTCGGCGCTGTCGATGACCGGCCGCCCGCTGCGTGTCTCGCACATGGATGCCACGCCCTTCGCGAACGACTGCGCCTTTCTGTCGGAGTGGCCGGGCTTGCCGGTGGGCGACGAAGAAGGCGAGATCATCGCCAAGGCGCTTGGCGCGCACCGCAGCCTGTTGCTCGCGCACCACGGTTTTCTGTGCGCGACGGCGTCAGTGGAGGAGAGCGCGTATCTCTCGATGCTGATCGAACTGGCCGCACGCAACCAGTTGCGCGCAGAGGCGCTGGGCCCGGTCCGCGAACTCGATCCGCAGATGGCGAAGGAAGCGCACGATTTTCTGCTGCTGCCGTTCATCGTGCAGGACAGCTTCGCGATGTACGCGCGGCGCGTGTTGCGCCGGGAACAGCAGCGCCGCTGAGCAGGGCAGGGGAGCGATACACATGCCCGGTTCACCCCGGCTGCAGGCCTGGATCGACGGCGGTGAGATGCGCCGCCTCGCGGGCCATGCGGTGTTCACGCGCACCGCCGTCACGGCGGGCAGGCCACCGCTTCTGCTGATCCACGGCTACCCCACCGCGAGCTATGACTGGGCCCGCGTCTGGCCGCGGCTCGCGGAGCACTACTCGCTCTATGCGCTCGACATGCTGGGCTTCGGGCTCTCGGCCAAGCCGCGCGGCTGTGACTATCCGATCGCCTTGCAGGCGGATCTCTGCATGGCGCTGCTCGAGGCCGAGGGCGTGGGAGAAGTACACGTGCTCGCGCACGACTACGGCGACACCGTCGCGCAGGAACTGCTGGCACGCGAGCGCGAGGGGCAGCTGCGTATCGCCAGCATGGTGTTCCTGAACGGTGGGCTATTCCCGGAAACCCATCGCGCCCGGCCGATCCAGAAACTCCTCGCCAACCCGATCGCCGGCCCCGTGCTCGCGCGCCTGATGGGCTACGCGCGGTTCGAGGCCACGATGCTTTCCATCTCGGGCGAGCAGCCGCCCACGCGAGAGGAGCTGCAGGATCTGTGGGTGCTGATCGAGCGCGATGGCGGGCGGCAGGCGCTGGCGCGGCTCATCAATTACATGGCGCAGCGCCGGCTACAGCGTGCGCGCTGGGTGGGTGCACTCGTCGAATCCACGGTGCCGCGGCGTCTCATTTGCGGCGCGGTCGATCCGGTGTCGGGTCGTCATCTCGCGGAGCGTTACCGCGAGCTGGTGCCGGATCCCGATGTGGTGGTGCTCGAAGGCGTGGGCCACTACCCCCAGCTTGAGGTGCAAGACGCGGTGCTCGATGCGTACCTCGCGTTCCGCGCGGCCATCACCCGCGATGGTGCACGCAGGGCCTGACGGCAAAGGAGGTGCCACGGTGGTAGTCCCGCGTGCAGTCTGAACGCAAAAAGCCCGCCTTGCGGCGGGCTTTTGCACCGGACTGTGCCGGGATGACGATCAGGATGCGCGGCGGCGGCGTGCGAAGCCGAGGGCTGCGAGCCCGGCTCCCAGAAGCCCGAGGCTGCCAGGCAAGGGAACTGCCTCGACCGTGACGTTATCCAGCGAGCCACCAAGGGTTTCCGCTGTGCCTACCGCCCGGAACTCGAGCGTGTTGGATCCGGCTACACCCAGCAAGGTTGCCGTGTAGAGAGTCCAAGCGGTGTTGTTGCTGCCGAGGCCGGTGTCCCCGGGAGAAAACATCCCTCCGACGTTCAAACCGTTCAGCCATACCTCTATGCCGTTGGTGGTCGGGCCGGTGTCGGAGCGGGCGGCGTACCAGTAAGACACGTCAAGGGTTGCGCCCGGGCTGTTGAAGGTTTGTGCCATCCAGCTGTTGCCCGGACTGGGGTGCGAGTCGAGTTCCACGAAATTGTTGCCGTCTTGTGCGGTGCCGGCGACGTTGTTGCGGATCTCGATGCCCGGTCCGAAAGTGGTGGTCCAGCCCGAGACGCTGTTGTAAACGGCCCACGAGCCGGAACCCTGCGTTGTGCTCTCGAAGCTGCCATTGACGAGCAAGGAGGCCGCTTGCGTCCCGGCAGAGACGGCAAGCATCAGTGCTGCTGACGAGGCGATTCTGGAAACAGACTTCATGTTCATTGCGATGCTCCTGCGAAGGAATGTTTGCGAGATTGCCGATCCGAGACGATCTCGATCGGCCACGCGATCTGCTCAGCAAGGCGTGTGCCAGTGGTCGTATGTCTTTGTATCTGAACGAATGGAATACAAAAAACATCGATCTCCGAATTTCCTGAGGGCCGATGTGTAAAGAAACCTGACATTTTTTGGGAGTCAGGCCCGGCCGACGCCAGTCGGGCCGGGTCGGATCGTTGCCGGCACTTCGACCGCTGGAGAGGCGATGGTCTGGTCGCTACCGCGCGGCAGCGGCGCGCAGCGTCTTGATGGCCTCCACCGTGAAGACCGCGCGGAATGCCACGATCTGCCTCCCCAGTTCCGCATTCCGAGCGGCATCCGACAGATCCACGCCATTGATGCTCGCGCGGCCCGCCGCACGCCGCGCTTCGTATCGCACCGAGCCCGGATCGACCACGTACATGTTCAGGGTCGTGAATGCATCGTCGTGGAGCCCTTCCTGGCTGCCTTCCACAAGTCCCTTGCCGGCCATGTGCGCGATCACCGCGTCGTAGTCGTAGTAGGCCGGGACATGGAAGACGTGGGCGCGCCCCGCGTATTTGCCCGCCAGTGCCTCGGCCGCCGCCTGCTGGCCCGACTGGTTGCCGCCGCTGTCGCCGATGAACAGCACCTCGGTGAACCCGCCCGCGATCAGGGACTCGGCCGTGTCGGTGAGCAAGGCACGGAAGGTGTCATCCCGCAGGCTGATCGTGCCGGGCGTGCGCATATGTCCCGTGGGCGGGTCTATGTCGCCTTCTGGCACGTGCTTGATCACCGGTGCGCAGAGCGCGTTGCCGAGCCGGCGGGCGATGGCCTCGCAGTTTGCCTGCAGGATCACGTTGTGCTTGCCGAGCGCCACCCAGGGGCCGTTGGGCTCGATGCCGCCGGTGGGAATGAGCACGCTGCGCTTGCCCGCCGCCAGCGCGTCGCGCACGTCCATCCACGTCATCTGCTCCAGCCACACGGTGTCGGTGGGGGGCAGCGGGTTCGGCGTATCCCGGCAGTTGAGCGGGTTCTGCGCGCAGTCACCGCCTCCCATCGAGCGTGGATCCATCTGCGTGTCGCCCTGCGCGCTCGCGGGTGCTGGCAGCAGCAGCGATGCAAGACAAAGCAGCAGTGCGGTGGTGTGGCGTGGCATCGGTGTGTGCTCCTCGGGGTTGCGGTGTGGACACGGCGTGCAGCGATGATTCCCCGCGCGCCCGGTCTCTGCAATCACTCGATGCGATTCTGCAGCACGCCCAGCCAGGGTGCGCGAATCACCACCTCATCGCCGGAGCCGAGGTAGGCGAGGGGATTCCAGATCGTTGCGGGATGGAACAGCACCCCTTCGGGCGTTCCGGTGAGGAGGATCGTGCCGGCAGGAATGCTGTCGCAGCCTGTCAGCCTCAGGGTCTCTGCGCCGCGGTGGTAGTCCTGCGTGCAGAGCTTCAGCGCTTGTGCGGCGATCTGCTCCGGCGACCAGATCATGAGCGATGCCGACGAGCGCTGCCGCAACTGGCCGTTCAGGAACAACTCGAGGCTCACGGCCCGATAGAACGCGGTGTCGTCGCGCGGCACCACCAGGAAGGGGCCCAGCGGCATCAGGCCCGGGCCGCCTTTTCCCTCCGTGAATCCGGTGGTGCCCATGGGTTGATCGAAGTCGATATCGCGCACCAGCGGCCAGCGATCCGTGAAGTCGTTGCAGAGCACGAAGCCGAACTGCGCCGGGCCGTCCGGGATGATCGGGGCAAGCGGCACGGCGCAGAGTTCGGCCTCGTAGTCGAAGCGGCCACGCGCCGTGACGGGTGCGTTCCACGCGGTGGGGGCCGCGAGTTTGGGAAACAGGAATACCCCGTCTTCCATGCCCGTTTCCTTGGCGTGTGCGGCGTAGTTGGTGCCTGCGGCGATGTGCGCCTCACGGCCTTGCAGCGGCACGCCAAGGTCTTCGTAGCGGACGAGTGTCTCCACACCGGTACGCGCGAGACGCTCCAGTTGTGCAAGGCCAACAGATGCGATGGCGGCCAGTGGGTCGTCCACGGGCCGCGACAGCGCGGCTCCGACGTCGACCACATGCAGTCCTTGCGCTGTGGCGCTACGCACGATCAGGAGTTTGGCCGAACCATCCTGCACTGAGCGTGCAAAGGTGAGGCCCTGCTCGAGCGGCAGGATCGGGATGTTGTCGCGTGCATCGCCATCGAGCCTGTTGTCGAAGGCCGGGCGTGTCAGCACCACACTCGAGGCGAGCAGGGCGAGCGCAAGCGCGCCGCCCACCCGTGGCAGCCATCGCTTCAGGCCATCGGCCAGTGCGCTTCGCATCAGATCAACACGATGTCGGCAAAGCCCAGCACAGGGTGCGTGCTTGCGCCGAGCACCGCGAATTTGACGGCATCGACGCCACCTGCGCCATCCGCGTCGTAGAAGAGCGTGCCTGTGGTGGTGTTGTAGATGATCCGGTCGCTGGCGTCGGCGGCGCGGATGGCGCCCGGGGCAGCTCGGAACTGCGACTCGCCGAAGCCTGCGACTGCATCCAGCGCCTGGAAGATCCGTGTGTCCAGCATGATCAGGTCCGCGCCTTTGACGAAGTCCGTTACCGTGTCGAGGTTGCTGATCGCGGAAAGCGAGGCATTGAACAGGAAGACATCGTCACCGGGCCCGCCGTTCAGGATGTCTTTGCCTGCGCCGCCCGCGAGCGTGTCGGCGCCGCCGTTGCCCACCAGTGTGTCGTTTCCGCCTGCGCCTGCGAGCAGATTTCCCGCTACGTTGCCGCTCAGCCTGTTGGGAAGCAGGTTGCCCGTGGCACCGACACCGCCCGAGCCCGTGAGGACGAGGTTCTCGACGTTGTCCGGGGCGCGCAGCGTGATGGCGCCCTGCACGGTGTCGAGGCCGGCACCGGGCAGTTCGAGCACCGTGTCGAGTGCGTCCACCACGTAGAGATCCGCGCCCGCGCCGCCCGCCAGAACGTCACGCCCTGCCGATCCCGTGAGTGTGTCGTTCCCGCCATCGCCCTGCAGCGAGTCGTTGCCCAATCCGCCGATCAGGTTGTCGTTTTCTTCACCGCCGGCGAGAGAGTCTGCTCCGCCGTTGCCGCTCAGCGTGTTCGCTGCACCGTTGCCGGTGATGATGTTCGCCCGCGCATTGCCGATGCCGTTGCCCGCCCCCGGATCGAGGAACAGATTCTCCAGATAGTTGCCCAGCGTGTACGAGACGCTCGCGAAAACCGTGTCCTGCCCGCCCAGCAAGACGTCGGGAGATTCGTCGATGCGATCGCCGGAACTGTCGACCACATAGGTGTCATTGCCATTGCCGCCGGAGGCTTGCAGATCGCCGGGAGCGCCGAGGTCGATACGGTCGTCGCCGGGTGTGCCTGCGACGGTAGGCAATACGCGATTGCCGGATGCGTCGAAGCGTTGCAGGACGACAGCGCTGCTGCTGCCGTCCGTCGCGGCAGACACCCACGCTGCGGTGAACCCTCCGTCGGGCAGCGGGGCCAGTTGCAGGGCGTACTGATCGCCCTCTGTCGTGGTGTTGATACGTGTCTCGACGCCCAGGCGTGCACCGTTCGCGCTCCAGCGTTGCAGCCAGAGATCCCCGCTGCTGCCGTCTGCGTTCCGTGACGTCCACGCCACCACGAAACCGCCGCCCGCAAGGGCCGTGACCACGGGGGACTCCTGGAAACCGTTCGTCGTGGTGTTGATCCGGGTTTCACTGCCCAGCGTGCTGCCCGCCGCGTCGTAGCGCTGGAGGTAGATGTCCGCGTCGGCACCACCCGCGCCGGAAGAGGTCCAGGCGATGACGAAGCCACCGCCTGCGAGTGGCGTCACCGAGGGGCCTGCCTGGTCGCCCGGGGTTGCGGTATTCACGCGGAATTCCGTTCCGAGCGGCGTGCCGTCGGCGCCAAAGCGCTGGGCGAAAATGCCGCGCGCATCCCCGTCCTGTTCTGTCGATGCCCAGGCAATCACGAAACCGCCGCCTGCAAGAGCTGTCAGCGATGCGTCGTCCTGATAGCCCGGCGTGAAGGTGTTGACGCGGATGTCCGGCCCGGACGTCGACCCGTCCGCGCCGAACACGCGCGCGAAGATCTCGTAGCCTTCCCATGATTCCCACACCACCACATATCCACCGCCCGCGAGTGCGTGCACGGCGGGGTTGAGCTGATACCCGGTGGTCGCAAGATTCACCCGCAGTTCCGGCCCTGTCGCGGTGCCGTTGGCGGCGAAGCGCTGCGCGTAAACGCCGTCACCGCTGCCGTCCTGCCCGAACGACTCCCACACGACCACGAACCCCCCGCCGGCGAGAGCGGCAACCGAGGGGTTTTCCTGCGCGTTCGAGGTGACGGTGTTGACGCGTGTCTCGGGCCCCGTCGCCGCGCCGCCTGCGGTATAGCGCTGCAGATAAACGCCCGCGCCGCTCCCGTCCTGGCCCGCGGAATTCCACACGATCACGTATCCGCCCTCGGTCAGCGCTGCAGCCTTCGCGCCGTACTGGAACCCCCCCGGGAAGGTGTTGACCCGTGATTCGGCGGCGAGATCCTGCCCCCCGGGCGCGAAAGCGCGCGCAAACACTTTTTCGCTGATGGGGTCCTCGGATGTCCATGCGAGCACCGTCGTACCGTCTGCGAGGCTCAGGATGGCGGGCTCGCTCTGATGGCTGCCGGCCGTGCCGCCCGCTTGGCGCTCCCCCCCGGGCAACACGGCAAAACTGCGGTCGAGAAACTGCAATTCCTCGATGCGGTCAAGCGTGTCCCTGCCGTCGGAGCCGAACGGGTCTTCCACTGTGATGCTGCTCCGGCCGTCGCTGCCGAAGCGGTAATCTGCCGCGAGGTTGTGGAACACCGCCGTGTCCTCGCCTGCGCCGCCGTTCAGGAATTCATCGAGCTTGCTGCTGATCAGCAGGTCTGGGCCGGTGCTGCCCTTCAGGGTGAACCAGGCCGTATCGGACCATTCGCGCGCGAGCGTCTCGCCTGAGCCGGATCCGGCGGTTTCGGGGATCGAACCCGGGAATCCGCCCACGCCGAAACGTGCATTCCCCGGCACATCGATCAGCGTGAACCCTTGCTCGTCCAGGATGATCTGGGTTCCGCCGAGGTCGAAGAAGGCTGTGGGCACCGCCTCGGAGAGATTGAATTCCGGTGCGTAGTCGACCACGCCGATGCCGTAGTCGTAGGACTGGAAGCTGTCGCCGGAGTAGGCAAAGGCGATGAACTCACCGGGGAAGCCCGGGTTGCCGCCCGCTGCATCAGGGAAGGGGCTTGCGCCGCTCGCGACGAAATCGATCTGGGCCTGCGTGGCTGGCCCCAAGGACAGCAAACCGGTACTCCACAGCGTCACGCTGCTGGCACTGATCTGCCCGCCGATATCGACCGTGAAGCCGAGGAAGAAGCTGATGTGCTGTTTCCCGGGATTGAAGCCCGCCTCGCTGTCGCTCGTGCTCCAGCTCTGGCCGCCGGTGTCGAATCCGCCGTCGATGACGGTGCGTCGCGAGCGTGGCATGCGGCCTCCTGGCGAACATCATGAGATGCGGTTCGGGATGATCGCGCAGCCGCGCGTCCCACCTCAACCCGCGGGTGTCTTTCCGGACAGCTCCCTCTCGAGTGCATCCAGCCGTGCGCCGAACAGCGTGCCTGTGCCCCAGCGTTGCAGCACCTGTGGTGCGGCCGCCTGCAACAGTTCCCGTGCCGCAGCGCTTTGCCCGCCGTCATGCAGGCACTGTGCGCTGATCACATCGATCCACGCCATGCGCCAGGTGTCGTCGGGGTAATCGGCCTGCATTTGCGCCCGTGCCCGCGTCAGCAGTCCCTCGCCCTCCTGCACACGCTTGCTGCTGCAGGCGATGGAGGCCAGCTCCACCCAGGTGGGCGCCAGCGTGCGGTGAGCGCGTGTTTGCGCGATATCCGCGGCCTGGCGGAACAGCGCCTCGGCGTCTTCCGTACGACCGATCCCCTGCCGGGCGAGGGCCAGGTTGGAGAGCATGAACGCCATGTCGTCGTGTTCGGCGCCGCGCTCGCGCATGGCGTTTGTCACGGCGCGGTCGAGGAGCGGTTCCGCCTCGGCAAAAGCCCTGCGCTCCACGAGTATGCGGCCGATGTTGTTCAGCGTTGTCGCGACGTCGGGATGTTCCGGCCCGAGCACCTTCTCGTCGATCGCGAGGCGGGAGCGGAACAGCGCCTCGGCCTCGGCCCCGCGGCCCTGCATGTAGGCAATGGAGGCGAGGGTCCCGAGGTTGTCCGATACGCTGGGAGAATTCTCTCCCTCCTGCGCGAGGCGCAAGGCGTTCGCCCGCTCCAGGAGCGGCACGGCCCGGGCGTAATCAGCCGCATAAAACGCGTTCTGGGCCAGTGCCTCGAGCGCGAACGCGAGGTCGCGCTGACCGGCCGGGCCGCGGGCTTCCTCGATCGTGATCGCCTCCTCCAGCGCTGTCTGCGCACCACCGAAATCATCGACTGCGCTGCGCGACTGCCCCAGCCCGACCAGTGCCCGTGACAGCAGTGTTTCCCGGGCGATGTCGTCGGCCCGTGCCATGTCCACGGATTTCGCGAAGCCTCCGGCGGCGCTCTCGTACTCGCCCAGACGGAAGAGCGACTCGGCGCGCAGCAATGCCTGGCGTGCGCGGACGGTGCGTGCATCCGCCGGGAGATCGCCGCTCGCACCCAGAAGACGCTCGCTTTCCCGGTAAAGCCCCAGCGCGGCATAGACCTCTGCGAGGGTGAGACCTATCTCGGCCCGTGCGACCGGCTCCTCGCGCAGGGCCTCGCTGTAGCTGCCGGCGCCCCGGTCGAGAATCTCCCGCGCGGTGATGGAAGATCCGCGCGCCTCGGAGGGATCTGACACCGCGAACATGCCCTTCACGAAATCCACGGTCCGTTCTGCCGTGACGCTTCGCTCGCGCGCGATGTCGCGCTGCCTCACCGCCTCGTTGCGCGCCAGATACGCCGTGACAGCCAGCGCCCCGGTCAACAGCAGGCCCGCGCTTGCACCCACGGCGATGGCGGTGAGACGGCGCAGGCGACGGGCATGGTCGCGCCGCCGCAATTCGTCGTAGCCGAGCCCCAGTACGGAGGCGATCAGTTTCAGGCGTGCATCGTCGCGGGTGTCGCGTTGCGGCCGGATGTCGGCACACAGCGGCTCGGGTGCACCGTCATCGAACAGCGCGGCGGGAAAGCACTCGTATGCGGGATCGGCCGACAGCGGGTCGCCATCGACGATGATGCAGAAAATCCGGTCACGCCTGCCGAGTGCTGTGAACTGGCGGATCTCGGCGTTCACCCACTTCGAACGGGCACCGTGCGGTGAGCAGATGACGATCAGCGTGGAGGACGCCTCGAGGGCGTTGCGCACGACTTGCCCGAGGTCTGCCGCGGGCGTGACCTCGTCCCGATCACGGAACACGGGTTTGAGGCGTTGCCCTACCGCATCCGTGTCGCGGCCCGGGCGATCACGGAGGTGCCGCGGTATGCGGTAGGTTTCGAGGGCGCGGTGCAGCCATCGGGCGTGCGCCTCGTCCTTGTGGTTGTAGCTGATGAACGCGCTGTATCCCAACGCTCAGCCCACCAGCCTGTAGAGCGTCATCGTGCCCGCGTCTTTCGCCAGCTGACGCTCGCCCAGGCACTCGAAAGCGAAGTCCCCTATGCCCTCGGCCGCCGCCAGTGCGGCGAAGGCCTGAGTGCAGTAGATCTCTCCGGGTTCCGTCACGGGCTCGATCCGTGCAGCGAGGCTGATGTTCGTGCCGACGAAAGTGTCCTTGGGAAGCACGGGATCGGGTATCCGGTAAACGGGGCCCGCGTGCAGCGCGATCCGCAGCGACAGCGACTCGC
>CAIXOY010000074.1 GCA_903921135.1 uncultured Gammaproteobacteria bacterium | reverse complement strand
TCAGAAAAAAGTCGAGCGCGAGAGGATCGTGCTGGCGGCCATGCCGGAACTGCAACTCCGGATCGTCGAGTTCGCCCGCGAGCATGGTCGCGTCACCATAGGCGACGCCATCAAACTGACCGGCGCCAGCCGCAACACGCTGAAGCAGCACTTCCGTGTGCTGGTCGAGCGCGGCACGCTTGATCAACACGGCCGGGGCCGTGGCGTCTGGTACGGCCTGCGCTGAGGTTGACGGGCTGGCCGCCAGCCGGCCTGATCACGCCGTACCCAGTCTCATCTGGTGAGGCTCCCCCCCGCGAATACTGCCGCCCGACACAACGCCGGAGCGCAGACATGCCGAGCCACACATCACCCACCCGAGAGAACTGGCTGCTGACGGGCGTGGACCGCCTGCGGCCCCTCTTCCGCGCGCAGGGCCACGAAGTACCCGAGGTGAAAGTCTCGGTAGGCTGGCCCGCCACCGGCCAGCGCAGCCGCACTATCGGAGAGTGCTGGCCTTCGAAAAGTGCGGGTGACGGGCTGAACCAGATTTTCATCGTGCCGAGCCTCGGCAGCCCCGTAGAGGTGCTGGACGTGCTGACGCACGAACTGGTGCACGCCGTGGACGACTGCAAGCACGGTCACGGCAAGGCGTTCAAGGCGATAGCGCTCAGCGTGGGGCTGCAGGGAAAGATGCGGTATGCGAGCGCAGGCGATGCGCTCAAAGAGCGGCTCATGCGCATAGCCGCAGACATCGGGCCCTTTCCCCACGGCACGCTCGCCCGCAAACCCCCTCGGCCGCGCCCCGCAGACCCGCCGCGTGCGCGCTGCGGCACCTGCGGGTATCAGCTGTCGATCCCGAAGCGCTATCTGCAGTACGGGCCGCCGATGTGCCCGGTGCATCGGGTGGAGATGGAGGAGGTGGGGGGGTGGTGATCGGCTGGCGCTTGCGATTGCTGCCCGAAGGCTAGGCACCATCGACCTGCGATCATCCGGACGGCACCCTGACCGCGCACACCAGCGCCTGCTCGGGCGTAGTCACCCGCCCCTTGCGGTCAGCGGCTTCACGGAGAGCTTCGCGCAGTTCGGGTAGCGCCTCGCCTGCGTCTGCTTCGATGGCTTTGGCGATTTTTTCGAGGTCGCGTTTGTTCATCTCAGTTGGCCCAGCAGCTTCTCGACCTGCGACACCTCAGACAAACACATCACGACTCACGCCGCCGTCGCGTGCAGCTTCAACCCAAGCGCCTTGACCACCTTCAGGATGGTGCCAAGGCTCGGATTGGCATCACCTGAAAGGGCCTTGTAGAGGCTCTCACGACCCAGGCCGGTATCCCTCGCGAGTTGGCTCATCCCCCGTGCGCGGGCGATGACTCCAAGCGCATGCGCGATGAATGCAGGGTCATCACCCGCCTCCTCGAGCACCGCGTCGAAGTACGCAGCAACGTCCTCTTCCGTCTGAAGGTGTTCGGCTGAATCCCATTTACGGAGCTTCGCTTTTGCCACTTTCATTACTGCCGCGCGCCAATCTATCGATACGTACCTGTATCCGTACCTTGGCTTGCTTGTCCGCGAGCGCAGCAAACCAGACATCGAAGGCTTGGGTTGTCAGTACGGTCACCATCTTGCGACTGTATCAATTGGGATACACGCCCGGCAATGCCTGTTACGGTCGCCCCCGCCACACCGCCGCGCACGCTAAACTCGCGCAAACCCTTTCAGGACCCCCACCCATGCACCGCGTAATCCTCTGGGGCACCGGCTTCGTCGGCAAAGCCGTGCTCAAAAGCCT
>CAIXOY010000073.1 GCA_903921135.1 uncultured Gammaproteobacteria bacterium | reverse complement strand
TCCAGTCGCCCTTCGGCCTCACACCTATCGCCTGGTATGCCTTCGACGCAGCACGCTACATGCACGAGACGGGCGCCACGCGTGCCGACATCGCGCACGTGGCCCTGAAGAGCCGCGCCTTCGCGCGCCACAACCCGCTCGCGCAGTTCCGTGAGCCACTCAATCTCGACGAGGTGCTGCGCCAGCCGATGGTGGTGGAACCGCTGGGGCGGCTAGAAGTACCCGCACGCGCCGATGGCGCCATCTGCATGGTGCTCTGCAGCCCGGAGCGCGCGCGCGAACTCGGCGTACCGGCAGTGGTCGTTGGCGGCCGGGGCTTTGCGAGTGACGGCCACCATCAGATGGGCGATCACCACCACGACATCACCGCGTTTCCTGCTGCGCATGGTGCGGCGGCAGCAGCACTGGCCGAGGCACGTTGCTCGATAACGGACATCGATGTGGCCGAACTCTACGCGCCCTGCACCATCACGGAAGTGCTGGTGAGCGAGGCGCTCGGCATGTTCCCGCGCGGCTACGGCGCGGCCGCGGCACGGGAGGGGCGCACAGGCCCCGGCGGCGATCGACCGCTCAACACCTCGGGCGGCTGCCTCGCGCGCGGCCATCCGCCGTCGCTGACAGCGCTGTACGGTCTGCTGGAACTGCGCGAGCAATTGCTCGGCAGGGCGGGCGTACGGCAGTTGCAGAGCGTGCAACGTGGCCTGCACATCTGCGAGCTGGGCAACTACAACGCGGCGCTCGCGCACGTGGTGGAGCGACTCGCATGAGCCTGCAGACCGTGGTGCTGCCGGGAAGGCGCGGGATCCCACCGCGGGTGAACACCTTCACCGCCCGCTTCTGGACTGCGCTCGAAGAAGGACGTCTGGAGAGCACCCGCTGCAGAGCCTGCGCGCACCTCGGTTTCCCGCCGCGCCGCATCTGCATCGCCTGCGGCGCGCAGGACCCGGAGTGGGTCGAGCTCTCGGGTGCGGGAGTGCTGTACTCGTCCACCGTGATTCACGCCGGCCCCTCGCTCTACTGGGCAGGCGGGCCTTACACGGTGGGCATCATCGATCTCGCGGAGGGGCCCCGGCTCGTAACGCGCGTGCTGGGCAGCCTGCCGCCTCCCATCGGCAGCCGCATGCAGATCGTGGTGACGCGCCACGACGACGGCTGTCTCTTCGCCGCCATTCCGGCGGCGGCCCCCTGACAAGAGGAGTTCACATGGAGATCGCAGTACTCGGCGGAGGCCACGGCTGCTACGCCGCTGCGGCCGAACTCTCGGGGGCAGGACACCGTGTGCGGCTATGGCGACGCGACCACGAGGCCTTCACGCCCGTGCTGTCGGCGCGAGCGATCACCGTGAAGGATTTCGCAGGCGAGCGCGAGGTGCCGATCGCCCTGCCCACCTGTTCGCTGCGCGAAGCGGTGGAAGGTGCAGCGCTGATCGTGATTCCGCTTCCCGCCACCACCCACGAATCCCTCGCCACCGCGCTTGCGCCGCTGCTGCAGGACGGCCAGGTGGTCTTCCTGCCGCCCGGCACATTCGGGGGCTTCATGATGGCGCGTGCGATGCACGCGGCGGGCAACCAGGCAGACGTCTCCTTCGCCGAGACCGGCACCCTGCCCTACCTCGCGCGAAAGCACGGGCCCCGGCGTGTGGTGATCAGTGGCTTCGGCAAACGCCTGCCTACAGGTGTGTTCCCGCTGCGCAATGCCGCGCACGCACTCGGCGTGATACGGCAGGCCTACCCTGCTGTGGAAGACTGCGGAGACCTGCTCTCGGGTGCGCTGATGAACGCAGGGCCGATCATCCACCCGCCGCTGATCGTGATGAACGCCGGCCCGCTGGAGCACTTTCCCTCCTGGGACATCCACAACGAGGGCACGCAGCCCGCCATCCGCCGCGTCACCGACGCACTGGATGCAGAGCGCATTGCCGTGCGCGAAGCACTGGGTTACGGCGCTCCGCACTTTCCTCTCAAAGACCACTACGCCAAAGAAGGCGAGGAGTGGATGTACGGCCGCGGCGCCCACGACAAACTCACCGACAGCGGTGACTGGCGCGAGAACATCGTGCTCACCGAACACCGCTACATGCTGGAAGACACCCGCCTCGGCCTGTCGTTCATCAGCTCCGTGGGCCGCTGGGCCGGCGTACCTACGCCGCTCTGCGACGGCTTCCTCGCCATCGGCGCTGCGATCACCGGCCGCGACTTCCGCGCCGAGGGCCGTACGCTGGAAAAACTCGGGCTAGCGGAACTCAGCCGCGAGGCAATGCAGCAATTGCTCGCCACGGGGCTGCCCGCGTGAGCGGTATCGATTGCGTTGCATCCGTGGGTGCGGGACGTATGGGCCGCGGCATCGCGCTCAGCTTCGCCTTCGCGGGGCTGCCGGTGCGGCTGATCGATCTCAAGCCGCGCGCGGCAGGCGAGTCAGAACGTCTGTTTGCCGATGCGCGTGCAGAATTGCGCGCAGACCTCGCACTGATGCAGCGCCTTGGCCTGCTGGACGCCACGCAGGCAGCGCGCGTGGAAACGCTGGTCGAGTACGTGGGGCACGAGGGCGCGGTTGCCGCACTGCAAGCGCCGCTGATTTTCGAGGGCGTTCCCGAGCGCATGGACGCCAAGCGCGAGTGCCTCGCCTTCATCGGCGCTCACGCACCCGCGGATGCGATCGTCGCCTCCACCACCTCCACCTTCCTGGTGACGGAACTCGCCGGCCTGATCGAAGGCCCCGAGCGGTTCCTGAACGCCCACTGGCTGAACCCCGCGCACCTGATGCCGCTGGTCGAGATCAGCCGCTCGCCGCTCACGGCAGACGCGGTGGTAGAACGTCTCGCAGACACGCTGCGCGCCATGGGCAAGGTGCCGGTGGTGTGCGGCCCCGCTCCCGGGTACATCGTGCCCCGCATACAAGCCCTCGCCATGAACGAGGCCGCGCGCATCGTCGAGGAAGGCATCGCCACGGCGGAGGCGGTGGATCTCGCGGTGCGCACCGGCTTCGGCCTGCGCTTTGCGGTGCTTGGACTGCTGGAGTTCATCGACTGGGGCGGCGGGGACATCCTCTACTACGCCTCCCGTTACCTGAGCACCGAACTCGGCGACCGCTACCGCGCGCCCGACATCGTCGAGCGCAACATGCACGAGGGGCGCAACGGGCTGCGTGACGGCACCGGTTTCTACGACTGGCATGGCAAGGACGTGCCGGCCTACCGTGAGAAACGCCTCGGCGATTTCAGCCGCATGCTCACCCATGCAGGCTTGCTGCCGCAGCCCGGAGCAGCACGCCCGCTCGAATGATCAACGAGGACTAGCCCCATGCACGCGGAACTCCGCCTCACCGAACTCGAGCGGGTGCGCACGCAGATCGCTCCCTGGATCGTCGAGACCCCCTCGCGGCGCTGGGAGGACAGCTCGCTGGCCGCGCGTCTCGGTGCGGGCACTGTGGTGGAAGTGAAGCTCGAACTCTTCCAGCGCACAGGCACGTTCAAGGCGCGCGGCGCCATCAACACCCTGCTGAATCTGGATTCCGCACAGCGCGCACGCGGCATTACGGCTGTCAGCGCCGGCAACCACGCAGTGGCAACCGCGTGGGCCGCTCAGCAACTGGGCATCCACGCGAAGATCCTGATGCCGCAGAGCGCCAATCCCTACCGGCTTGCGCTCGCACGCTCCTTCGGCGCCGAGATCGTGATCGCGCCGTCTCACCACGCCATGTTCGAGATGGTGAAAGTCCTGCAGGAGCAAGAAGGCCGTTACTTCGTGCATCCCTTCGAGGGGCCGCTGCCGGTGCAGGGCAGCGCTTCGGCAGGGCTCGAATTCACCGAGCAGACGGAGCCCGTGGACGTGATGATCCTGCCCGTGGGCGGTGGCGGCCTCTGCGCGGGGTTTGCGGCGGCCATCCGGCAACACTGGCCGGATGTCACCATCTACGGCGTCGAACCCGAAGGCGCCAATGCCATGTACCGGAGTTTCCGCAGCGGCAAGGCCGAGGTGCTGGAATCGATGAACTCCATTGCCGACAGCCTCTCGCCACCGCGCGCCGAGCCCTGGACCTTCGCAGCCTGCCGCGAACTGGTGGAAGACATCGTGCTGGTCGATGACACCATGCTGCGCGATGCCATGCTCGAGATTTTTTACGGGCTCAAACTCGCGGTGGAACCCGCGGGCGCCGCCACCACTGCAGCGCTGCTCGGGCCGCTGCGCGAGCGCTGCGCCGGCAAACGCGTGGGCCTGATCGTCTGCGGCGCCAACATGGACGCCGAGGGTTACTGCCGCCATATCACCCAGGCGTTGGCAGACCTTGTCGCCGGCGGTTGAGGCGGACGTCCGCGCCTGTCTGGCGCAAGAAGAGCGCTTCCGCGACCGCGGGGCCTTCATCACCGTAGACGCGCAGGGCGCGCTTTCGCGTGCACGTGCGGTCGACACTGTGCCCGGCGTTGGCCTTCTGGAGGGCATGACCCTCTGCATCAAGGACAACATCCACGTCGCAGATCTGCCAAACACGGCAGGCACGCCAGCCCTGCGCCACTTCGTACCCGCAGAGGACGCCACGGTGGTGGCCCGCCTGCGTGCTGCAGGCGCGGTGATCATCGGCAAGACCAATCTCCATGAACTGGCTTTCGGCATCACCAGCCACAACGCCGCATTCGGCGCAGTGCGAAACGCATTCGATCCCACGTGCATCGCGGGCGGGAGCAGCGGCGGCACGGCGGTCGCGTTGGCGCTGGGTATGTCGCGCCTCGGGCTCGGCACCGACACCGCAGGATCGGTGCGCATTCCCGCTGCATTGAACGGCATCGTGGGCCTGCGCCCCACGACCGGGCGATATCCGCACGAGGGCATCACGCGCATCACCTGGAGCCGCGATACCGCAGGCCCCATGGCACAGACCGTGAGCGATGTCGCGCTGATGGATGCCGTCATCACCGGCGAGGCTCCGGTGAGCGAGGCCGCATCGCTGCAAGGCCTTCGGCTCGGCCTGCCGCACGCGCATTTCTTCGACAACCTCGATCCCGCGCTGGCCGAACGCATCGATCACTGCCTGCAGACACTGCGGGCTGCCGGCGTGGAACTGATCGACGTTGATCTCGCGGAAATAGCGGTGCTCGATGCGCGCACAGGCCCGGCCGCACTTTTCGAGACGGCGAGCCTGCTTCCTGCCTATCTTCGCGACAACCGCATCGACATCAGCCCCGCAGCGTTCGCTGCGCAGATTGCGAGCCCCGATGTGCGCGGCGTCATCGAGGCCGCGTTTGCGGGCGCGGTGAGCGAGGCAATGTTCCGTGAGATCGAAGACGAGGTGCGGCCTGCCATGCGGCGCCTGTATGCGGAGTGCTTCCGCGAACAGCGGATCGAGGCTCTGCTGTTTCCCACCACGCCGGTGCCAGCGCGTCCTCTGCTGGAGGTGCCCGATACCGTGATGCATCTGGGTGAGCGCTCGTCCGCATTCCGCTGCTATGTGCGCAACACCAACCCCGGCAGCAACGCGGGGTTGCCGGGTATCAGCCTGCCAGCAGGCTATGCCGAGGGATTGCCGGTGGGTATCGAACTCGACGGGCCCGAAGGCTCAGATCGGCGGTTGCTCGCGATTGCGCTCGCACTGGAAACAGCTCTGCACGAGTGAAACAGGCGCTGTTTCAGGTGCTTTATTCCAGCATGCGTCCAAGTTGGGCGAGGATCTCGTCGGCGTCTTCGAGCCCCACCGAAAGCCTCACGAAGCCCGGCGGCTGGCCGTAATAACGCTCCATCGCCGCGCCGCCGCTGCAGGTGGTGACGGACTTGCCGAAACTCGGACCGAAGCGGATGGCATCAGCGCGCAGGGCCATATCCCGAACGCCAGCGGTGCCGCGCGCATGGAGAAAGGTCACGATGCTCCCGCCCCCCTCAGACGCAACACGGAACGGCTCGTGCCAGGGATAGTCAGGAAGAAACGGATAGACCACGCGGGCAACCCTGCCGTCGGCACTGAGCGCCTGCGCGACGCGTAGCGCCGAGTCACTTGATCGCACAGCGCGCAACGGAAGGGTCTTCACCCCCTCCAGCACCTTGAGGGCCACTTGCGGCGCGAGCACACCGCCCATCGACCAGCGCACACGCGCGATCGGATTGATCAGTTCCGCACGCCCCGCCGCCACCCCGCCCATCGCATTGCCGAAACCACCGATGATTTTCGTCAGGCTGTGGAGCACGATGTCGATACCGGCATCGAGCGGCCGCAGAAACGCCGGAGAGAGCAGCGAGTTGTCTGCGATCGAGATGACGCAATGCGCCTTGCAAAGCCGCGCGACAGCAACGGGATGCGTGAACGCGAGCGAGGGGTTTCCCAGCGGTTCGAAGAAAAACACCTTCGGGCGACAGCGCTCGATATCCGCTGCAAGGCGTTCGATATCACTGCTGTCTGTCGCAACGACGCAGATGCCGAGCCTCGCGAGATGCTGCTCGAAGAAGTCGATAGTGTTCGGGTAAGTGCACCGGGAATACAGCAAGGTGTCTCCGGCCGACAGTAGCGAGAACATCGCCTGCGAGATGATCGACATGCCGGACGCTGCACAGACTGCGGCTTCTGCGCCCTCCAGCGCCGCAAGCCTCGACTCCAGTGCCCAGACCGCGGGATGTCCGGCACGTGCATAGAACACACCCGGTGCAAGGTTGTCTGGATCTTCAGGCGGCAGGTATCCGGGAAGCGGCTGACCATCACGAACCGAAAAAACAGTGCCGCATTCGAGTGCGTCATCATCCTGCGACTCGGATTCAGCAACCTTATGCATGAAGCCCCTCCATCGGGAATCCATTGCGTCAAGCTCACTCCGGACAGGGACCGAGGAGACGCAATCCGCGGAAATGACCCCCGAAACTAGCAGGCTGATCCCTGCGTAAACCTATGCAATCCGGAGCATGCTCTATGCGAAGGATTATTTAAAAAACGCTGTAAAACACGCATTTCCAGCCGCTGTGGCAATTCGTAGACTGCGGCCGGCGTCACCGCAATCGGCGTTCTTTGACGTACCCAATAACCCTGATCGGAGATTCGAGACATGAAAGTCCTATGGGCACCAGCGCTGCTTTTCGCCCTGTGCGGCGCAACACACGTACAGGCGAAAGATTGCGCCGACCACGCGGAGGCCTATGAGGCCGGCGTGGAAGCGGGCCGGGAAGATGGCGCACGCGGCAAATCACAGGATCCCTCGCGGCACCGTGAAAGCGACGGCAAACACAAGAATCGCTACGCCTGTTACGAAAAAGGCTACGGCGTGGGCTACACCAATGCCGCCGCCGATGCGCGCAGGGAATCCTCTCACCACCACTCGCGCAACGACCGGCACGACGATGAAGACAGCATTCCGCGTGCCGGCTCAAACGAGCGTGGGTACTTCGACGACGGGTGCCGCCGCGGCCGGGAAGACGGCCGTGCGGGCATGAGTTCCTATTACGGCCGTTATTCAGACGAATACGACAGCCGCTTCGAGCCCTATTTCGCGCGGGGCTACGAGCAGTGCTGGCGGGAAAACCGCTGATGCTCTGGCCGGGCGCCCGTTGACGGGTGCCCGGCCAACCGCCTTCAGGCCCCGCGCTGCCCCAAGCGCCGCAGCGGGCGTCGCGATCCCTCGGTGTACATCCAGACTTCCCCGCGATAACGGCCCACCAGCACGAAACCACCCGCCGCTTCCCGCTCGAAAAAGAACTCGGGCTGATCTGCCAGTAACCGCAGCCGATAATTCCTGAAAGACGCTTCGAGGCCATTGGCGGGAAACTGCGGAAGTTGCGCAAGGGAAACAGGTAACTGGCCGCGGGCTTTTTTGTAGTCGTCGACTGCGCGGCCCAGAGTCTCGACCTGCGCCTGGAACGTCGCCGCCTCGGGAGCAGGCTCCGCGCGCTGGCGTTGAACGAACAGAATCGCGCACAGCAGCACCAGCACCACCATCGCGACAGGCCGTGACAGAGACCTGGTGTGCACGTGAGGTTGTGATGCTGTGGGAGTACGACTCTCCACAGCGAGTTCCGCCAGCGCCCGCGCGTGAACGGGCCGTTCACTCACGCCCGGACGCGCTGCGGCCCGGACCTCCCCTCCGAATTCACCCGCGAGGATATGTTCGAGCCCGGGGCGTGAGCCGCCTGCGCCTTCTGCGGAAGCCGAGTTCGGACGCGGGGCGTGCGTCGCGTCACGGCGGATATCGCCGATTGCACGGCCGAGCGAATCTCCTCGTTTCTCATCTGTCATGGCGCCTACCTCGCTGACGCGAGCACACTACCTAGTCTTCGTACAGGATGAGCGTGCCCGGCTTGACCGGGCAGCCCCCGCCCGCCGGATCACCACCGTTGCAGCCATCGCCCACGCAGCAGTAGGTGCACGTGTAGTCTTCAGTGGCGGTGCGCGTCATCGAGTGCTTCTGGCAAGACTCATCGGACAGATCGTTCTTGTAGCTCGCGCAGTCGGACCGCGACATGCAGCCCCGAGCGAGCTCCTGGTTGCCGGTTCCGCCATTGGTGACCCGGGCGAATGGCAATTCCCCCGGATTGCAGGCCTTGGCCCATGCCGGGTCCGTGGCTGGATCCGGTGGCAATGCAGCGCAAATACCGGGATCGGAGACAGGATCACAGGTCATGGCCTGGTAGACGGCGTCCTTCGGAGCGGGAATGGCGCCGCCCAGATCGCAGGGTGAGTCAAGGGCGGGCGCTTGCCAGCCGCTGCCGCCGTAGTTCCAGTCCCGGCAGTTGCCCGTGGGCAGACCGGTCTGGTGGTCCATCTCCGGGAACTGCCCCGCAGGACAGGCCGGTGCAGCAGGACTCGCAGGCGCCGCCGGGGCCGGAGCCGCAGACACAGCCGACGCCGACGGTGATGCCGAAGGGGCCACCGCAGCGGTTGCTCCAGCCACAGGCACAGGGTCTGGCTGACAAACAGCACCACCGCCCGGCGCACGCGAATGCCCCGCGGGACATTTGGGTGCGCAGGCAGCCACGGACGCACCACCCGGACCGCTGATCGAGAGCGGATCCTCGTCGGGGCCACACCCTGCCGCGCGAGGTGGCGCACTCGGCAGAGTGCCCCCGCCCCTGCAGACGGCAGGCAGAAAGCGCGGCGCCAGCGCTTCACCTGCGGGGGCGTAGGGCGCCGCATCAACGCAATACCAACTGCCGCCCTGGCGCAGTTCGAGCGCGAATGTTTTCTTCAGGCCTGTCATGGGCAACTCCGCGCTCGCGAGCAGATAACCCTCCAGACCGTCCCGGCCTGCAACGTGCCAGTCGACCGAAGTGCGGTGCCCAGCGACACCGCCGGAGCTCATCGATACGGCCGAAGGCGTTGCGCCCAAGGAAAGCGATTCGATCACGCTCGTACGTGCGGCGTCTGCAAAGGCAAAGCCCTCTGCCACCGCGGCGCGGACCAGGTACTCCCGGAACCCTGCAGCGGCCACCGCCGTGAGTATGCCGAGCACAGCGAGAGTGATCGCGATTTCCAGCAGGCTGAATCCACGCGTCCGGTTCATGTACACAGGGGTCCTCCTCAGTTGTCTTCCGCAGCACGCAACACGCGCATCACCACCTCAGCGATATCTCCGGCAGGCGCAGCGCGGTCCACGTGCGGGGCCGAAAACCGGTCGAGCGTCCCGTCGATGTCGCCCTGCCCGGAATGCGTGAGAAACAGCGCCGGCAGCCCGGACCACGCGAGCTGGCTGCGGAGTTCCACGAGCCATTCGCGGACATCACCGTGCATCGCATCGTCATCGAGCAGCAGGCCAAGCAGATCCTCGCCCTGTGCGAGCGCCTCGCCCGCCGCCGCTACCGAGTCGACACGCGTGATGGCGTAGGGCAGCACCTCGGCGAGCGCCTGCGCGAGCGCCTCGTCCCCTGACACCATCAGCAGGCGGAAACTGCCCGTGCCTGCAGCCTCGGACAGAGCGAGATCAGAACTGCCTCCGGCGGCTGTGCCATGCAGCGCAGCAAGTGCGTTCCAGAACCGCATGCCCATGACGCGCTGGATCTCGGCAGGCGTGGTTCGGCCCGAGACGATCCAGCGCGCTGCGCTGTCTGCCATGTCGCTGTGGTGCCCGCGGCTCGCCTCGCGCAGGGTGCGCAGATCGCGGACGCCATTCATCAGCGCTGCACGAAGCCCTTCGGAAACACTCAGGATCTCGACGATCGGCACCCGTCCCTTGTAGCCCGTAAAGCCGCAGTCCGCGCAGCCCCTGACACGCACGCCAGGCCGCTCACCCGAAATGCGCAGGAACTCGCTTTCGGCGGGCTGCAGAGGATCCTGTGGCGCATCGCTGCAGGCAGGGCAGGCCTTGCGCACAAGGCGCTGCGAGACCACGCCGAGCAGCGCATCCGCGAGCACGCTCGGGTCGAGCCCGAGATCGAGCAACCGCGGCACGGTGCTCATTGCATCGTTGGTGTGCAGTGTGGACAGCACGAGATGGCCCGTGAGCGCCGCCTGCGAGGCCACACGCGCGGTCTCGGCGTCGCGGATCTCGCCCACCAGCACGATGTCGGGGTCCTGGCGCAGGATGGAGCGCAGTGCATCCGCGAAGGATCTCCCCTGCTGTTCGTCGACCTGTACCTGGGAAATCCCGGGAAGCACGTACTCCACGGGGTTCTCGATGGTGATGATGTTGACGTCGGCGCGATTGAGTTCGGACAGCAGCGCATACAGCGTGGAGGTCTTGCCACTGCCGGTGGGCCCCGTGAGCAGCACCATGCCTGCGCCTTCGGCGACCAGGCGGCGCAACGCGTGATTGTCTTCCAGTGAAAAACCGCTGTGCTTCAGCGAGAAATTGCGCCCCTGCTCCAGCAGCCGGCAGACGATGCGGTCGCCGTCCGCGACCGGGAGTATCGACAGGCGCACATCCGTTGCACGGTGCCCGTAGGCCAGACGCAAACGCCCGTCCTGCGGCTTGAGCGGATTCGGGTCGAGCCCTGCATTCGCCTTCAGGTAGCGCGCGAGGGCGGCCAGCGTATCGGCAGGAATGGTCGCAATCCGGCGCATGCTGCCATCGATGCGAAACCGGATGACGCCACCGCCCACGAAAGGGTGAATGTGGATGTCGGAGGCGCCGCGGTCCAGCGCCGACTGGAAGATAGCCTTCGCAAGCCGCACGATCTTCACGGCATCCGTGCTGCCATCCGACGCGAGCAGGTCGATGACGGCGTTGCCCTCGCGCCCCGATGCACTGCGCGCGAACAAACGCGTGAGGCCGGTGTCGATATCCTCCGGAGACAGCACAACGAAACGGAGTTCCTTCCGGCACGCGAAGCGCAGTTGAGCCAGATCCTCTGCACCGAGACGCGGGTCGGAAACCGCAAGACAGCTGAGCGTCCCCTCGGTCCAGAGCGGCAGAACACCCAACTGACGGCAGAGCGATTCCGGAGCGTACGTGCCGTCTTCGGGCCGGAAATCACGCAAATCACCCGCCTCGAGCCCGGAGAACTGTGCAACGGCCTCAGCCAGTTCACGGGAACTCAACTCGAGCGCCGCGTGGACTTGCGGCCATGCCTCTGCCATCAGCCCCGCAACATGCAACGTGGGCGGCCACACCTTCCCGGGGTAGCGGGTGAGTGCGGCCTCGACCAGCCAGTGCAGGGGTGGTGTGCCAACAGGGGAAGGCGTCAGGTGTTTTTCGCCATTCACAGGAAAAGGCTCTGGATGAGTGCGGGCGAGCATATCGCACTGCACTCTCTCACCGGGGGCTGCGCACCCGCAATCGCGGGTGTCTGCAAGCCGGCTGGACAACGAACTCCACATTGCCAACAGCCCGCTGCTTGCCGCGGATCTTGCCGCAGGCAACAACCCGAAGCTCGCGGCCTATCTTGATCAGTTCGCGGTTGATGTGGCCGTACATGGCTTGCAGGGAAGACCGGAGCCCGCACACATCGCCGATGTGAAGGCGCATTACCAGCATGTGATGGGCACGGCCACGCCTGCAGCCCGTGATCCGGACAGCGCGCTTCAGGAAGACGTGCG
>CAIXOY010000072.1 GCA_903921135.1 uncultured Gammaproteobacteria bacterium | reverse complement strand
TGCGGATCTTGCCGTCGGGCGCGCTCATGGCGCGCGACTGCAGCCCGGGGTGTTCGCCCGTGATATCGAAGTAACGGATCTCGCGCAAATTGAACAACCGCTCGTAGTAACGCGCCCAGTAGCTCATGCGTCCGCGGTACACGTTGTGCGTAAGGTGGTCGATATCCAGCAGTCCATGCCCCTCTGGCCGGCGCGAAACGCCTGGCAGGAAGCGGAAATCGATGTCGTAGATCGAGGCGCCGTCTTCGTAACGGTCGATCAGATAGAGAATCGCGCCGCCGATACCGCGTATCGCGGGCAGTTTGAGTTCCATCGGGCCGCAAGGCACCTCGACAGGCTGCGCACCCAGCGCGATGGCGCGCGTGTAGGCGTGTTGTGCGTCCCGCACGCGGAACGCCATACCGCAAGCCGAAGGGCCGTGCTCCTCGGCGTAGTACGCCGCCGGACTGCGCGCCTCGTGGTTGAGCACGAGGTTGATGCGCCCCTGTCGCCACAGCGACACGTCCTTGGAGCGATGCACCGCAACCTTGCTGAAGCCCAGGCCTTCGAATACCGGCTCGATGATGTTTTTGTCAGGTGCGGAGAACTCGATGAACTCGAATCCGTCCAGTCCCATCGGGTTGTGAAAAACGTCGCTCATCACACCAGGCCTCAGGAGGAACACGGGAAAGCTCGATCTACGGAACGATCATAAGAACCCGGCACGGGTGTTTTTCCGCTTTTTCTGATCTGATATCCCCATCCAACGATGTTATCCACCGGAAAACGGATCCGATGAGCAAGAATCCTTCCCTGTTTGACCGGCATGAACGCGACATCCTCCGCGCGCTGCAGCAGGATGGCCGACTCTCGAACGTGGAGCTGGCGCGAAAAATAGGCCTCTCGGAATCACCCTGCTTCCGCCGGGTCAAGAGACTCGAGGACGCGGGCGTGATCGGTGGTTATGCAGCTCTCCTCGACCGCCGCAAGATCGGGCTCGACGTGACAGCCTTCGTGCAGGTCACGCTGGACAAACAGAAGCACGCGGATCCCGCACGCTTCCTGGCGAAAGTTGCTGACGAAGAGCACATCGTCGAATGCCACGCGATGAGCGGTGGCTACGACTATCTGCTGAAAGTGGTGGCGCGGAGCATCGAACACTTCTCCGAACTCTGCATGGAACACATCCTGCGCTATCCCGGCGTGAGCAACGTGGAGTCGAGCTTCAGCCTGCGCGAATTCAAGAGCAGCCGCAGCCTGCCGCTTCGCTGAGCGCTTCCCCGGCCACGCCTCAGGCGACTAGACTGCAATCGCCACTTCAACCGGAGAGCACCTCATGTCTACCCCGATCACCACGGCCGCATCCAGCGTCGATGCCGGCACCACGCGCGTACTTCGCAATACCTACCTGCTGTTGTCGATGACGCTGATGTTCAGCGCCGTGACAGCGGGCATCTCGATGGTGCTGAAGATCCCCTACATGGGCTTGCTGATGCTGCTTCCTTACATCGTGCTGCTCGTCATGGTCGAGAAAACCAAGGAGTCTGCGGCTGGAATCGGCTGGGTCTTCGCGCTGACGGGGTGGCTGGGATTCAGCCTCGGTCCCGTGCTCAACCACTACGTTGGCATCTCGGGGTTTGAGCCGGTACTCACTGCGCTCGGCGGCACCGCTACTATCTTTCTGGGTCTCTCTGCCTATGTGCTGGTGACCCGCAAGGACTTCAGCTTCGCCACCGGATTTCTCACCACCGGCATGCTGGTCGCCTTCGTCGCGGCACTGGCAAATGCCTTCCTGCACATCCAGGCGCTGGCGCTCGCTCTCACCTGCATGTTCCTGTTCCTTTCCTCGGGAATGATCCTCTGGCAGACGAGCCAGATCATCCACGGCGGCGAGCGGAACTACATTTCCGCGACGGTTACGCTCTACGTGATGATCTACAACCTGTTCACCACACTGCTGTCTCTCGTCGGTCTGGGCGGGGACGACTGAGCGCAGGCCTGAGGCAACGGCAGTAGCGCATCACGAACGTGCTGTTCGCCTTGCTCGTGCACGGCAGCCCCTCGGGAGCGGCCTCCAGCCTTGCGGCCCTGCGATTTGCAGAGACTGTGCTGTCCGAGGGTCACGCCATTGCGCGCGTGTTTTTCCATGGCGATGGCACAACGCACGCCGACGCGATGCGCGTGACGCCACACGGGGTTACCGACATTCCTGCGCGCTGGCAAGCGCTCGCCAGGGAACATGGCGTTGAACTGCTTGCCTGTGTGGGTTCAGCGACGCGCAGGGGCGTGATGGACGCTCGTGAAGCAAAACGGCACGGTCTTTCCTGCAGCACGTTGCGGGCAGGGTTCGAACTCGCGGGGCTCGGGCAGCTCGTGGACGCAGCGCTAGGCTGCGATCGCGTCGTGTCCTTCGGGGGCTGAGCAAGGGGATGCGCACGGCCAAACGCGTGCTGGTGATCTGCCGAAACTCCGCAGGAGCGGGCACTCGCGCGCGGGAAGCGCTGGACATCGCACTCGCCTTCGGCGCCTTCGATCAGCCCGTCACGCTGCTGTTCTGCGGTGATGGCGTGTGGAACCTGGTTGCCGGGCAGTCAGGAGAAAGCACGCACAGCATGGAGCGGCTGCTGGGCGCGCTTCCGGACTATGGCATCGAGCCTCTGTTCGCGGACGCCAAGGCGCTTGCAGAACGCGGTATTCATGCAGACCAGATAGTCACCGGGTGCGAGCTGCTAGATCACGAGGCAGTAGCCTTGCTGATCCACGCCAACGATCTGGTTTTCTCGGCGTGATTCTCTCGTGACGCTCCACCTCTTCTCCACATCGCCCGCCAACGGCGCCCTGCTCGACGAATGCTGTGCCGCCCTGCGCGCCGGCGACACGCTGTTGCTGCTGGGTGAAGGCGTGCACGCCGCTGCAGCCGGCAGCCTTGCAGCGCGGAGACTCGAATCGCTGCCAGCCGGCGTAACCGTGTGCGCGCTCGATGAGGACAGCGCAGCACGAGGGGGCAAACCGCTGTCCGCACGCATCGCCGCCGTGAACTACGCAGGCTTCGTCGCACTTGCCTGCGAACACTCGCGCAGCGTGAGCTGGTTCTGAGTCATCGATGTCACCGGGCCCGACTCTTCCACCGCTCGACTCCGACGGTTTCCTGCTCGATCCGGAGGCATGGAGCGAGCAGGTCGCGCAGGCATTTGCCACCCGGGAAGGGATCACGCTCGAGCAGCGGCACATCGAGATCCTGCATGCACTTCGCCGGTATTTCCTGCAGCACGGCCACTCGCCGGCCATGCGTGCCTTGGTGAGTCTGGTGCGCCGCGAACTCGGTGAAGACAAAGGCAGAAGCGTGTATCTCCTCACGCTGTTCCCGGGCAGCCCGGCAAAACTCGCCGCTCGCATTGCAGGCCTGCCGAGGCCGGAGCATTGCTTGTGAGAGTGGCTCGCAGCGCGCAAGGGCCGCAGGCGTTTGCGGGTTTCGTCAAACTGCTTGGCAGAGGCAAAACGGCGCGGCGCTCGCTCACCGAGCGCGAGGCAGAAGAAGCCTTCGCCATGGTCCTGGACGGAACAGCCACCGAGGCGCAGATCGGCGCATTCCTCATGCTGCTACGCGTGAAGGAAGAAACGCCCTCCGAGATCACAGGGATGGTGCGAGCGGCTCGGGCGCAATTGCACGCGCCCGAGGCCGACCTTCGCGTGGATCTCGACTGGCCCAGCTATGCCGGCAAACGCCAGCATCATCCCTGGTACCTGCTATCGGCACTGCTTCTCGCGGGCGCAGGTGTTCGCGTGCTGATGCACGGCTGTGCACCGCACGCGCGGGATCGGCTCTTCGTGGCAGACGCTCTCCGGGAACTCGGCATCTACCCGGCCAACTCCTGGCAGCAGGCGCGGCACGAACTCGACGATCACGGCTTCTGCTACATGCCATTGGGAACGCTTTCCCCCGCGCTGCAGTCACTTATGGACCTCCGCGCTGAATTCGGTCTGCGCTCTCCGGTAAACACGCTTGTGCGGCATCTGGACCCGGCGCGCGCACGCGCCGGTCTGCGCAGCCTGCATCACCCGGCCTACGCCACGCTGCATGCAGAAAGCGCCCTCGCGCTGGGCAATGACGGCGTTGCCGTGTTTCGGGGCGAAGGTGGCGAGTGCGAAATCCGCCCGGATGCGGACACGACGATCGCGCTGCTGCGCGCAGGAGCCGCGGGCGTGATGACACTGGCGCGCTCCCTGGCCCAACGCAGCCCCAAACCTGAACGCCCTTGCACCGACGCATTGCGCGCGCTCTGGAACGACACATCAGAATGCACCTACGGTCTCGATGCAGTGCTGGGTACCGCGGCCGTGGCGCTGCTGGCACTCGGAGAGGTGCGGGACATGGACGGCGCACGCGAAGCGGCAGAGCAACTGTGGCAAGGGCGTAGCGCCCTGCCGGAGGCACCCGAATGAACCCTCTGCCGCAGGACTACAGCGAGGAAGGCGCCGCCGCGCAACTCGCCGCCAAACGAGAGCGTTTGGTGGAAATGCTGCGCCCCTCCGCAGCACCGGAGCCGGAGGTGCACGCCTCGGCCTCCATCCACTTCCGCCAACGCGCCGAATTCCGCATCTGGCACGAGAACGAATCCACGCACTACCTGATGTTCGGCGGCAAGGACTCGCGGGAGCCCATTCGCCTCGCGCAGTTTCCCACGGCGTCGCGCCGCATCAACGCGCTGATGGAAGAGCTTGCGACGGAGCTCGCGCAGATACCTGTACTGCGGCACCGGCTGTGGCAGGTGGAGTTCCTCGACACGCTCGCAGGCGAGAGCCTGATCACCCTCGTGTACCACCGCAAGCTCGACGCGCAGTGGCAGAGCGCGGCCACCGAGGCGTCCGCGCGACTGGACGCTGCCATCGTGGGCCGCTCACGCGGGCAACGGCTTGTAATCGGGCGTGACTGGGTGACGGAGCGGCTGACGGTGAACGGACGAAGCCTTGAGTACCGCCAGCCCGAGGGCAGCTTCACCCAACCCAACGCAGCCGTGAACAGCGCCATGCTGGCATGGGCGCAGCGCGCCTGCGCAGGCGAGCCGGAGCGGGATCTGCTCGAACTCTACTGCGGCATCGGCAATTTCACGGTTGCAGTGGCCGGATGTTTCCGCCGCGTGCTGGCCACCGAAATCGGCGCAGGCGCCATCGCAGCGGCGCAGCACAACCTGGCGGTCAACGGCATACACAACACCTTCGTGGCGCGCCTCTCCAGCGCGGAAGCCGCCTCCGCGATGGCGCGGGAGCGCCCGTTCCGGCGGCTGCGCAGCTTCGATCTCGATGATTTCCGCCCCGCAGTGCTGCTGGTGGATCCACCGCGCGCGGGCATGGACGAAGACACCCGGACGCTCGCTGCGGGCTTCAATCGCATCATCTACGTGTCTTGCAACCCGGCCACGCTCTGCCGGGACATCGAGGCGCTCGGCAGCGGCTACCGCGTGCTGCAGACCGCACTCTTCGACCAGTTCCCCTACACCCATCACATGGAATGCGGCGTGGTTCTCGAGAAATCCGGCAAGGGAGACACCTGATGAACAGACCTCACAAGCTCGCGGATGAGGCGGTCACTTCGCGTCTCACCGCCCTCCCCGGCTGGGCGCATCAGGACGGCAAGCTCCATCGCGAGTTCCGCTTCGCCGACTTCTCTGCCGCCTTCGCCTTCATGACGCGCGCGGCAATGCGCGCCGAGCAACTCGATCACCACCCTGACTGGTTCAACGTCTACAACCGCGTGAAAGTGCAACTGAGTACGCACGACGCCGGCGGGGTGACCGAACTCGATTTCCTGCTTGCCGAAGCGATGAACGGCTTTGCCGCCGGATCGGCAAATCAGTAAACCGCCAGTCCGTACTTGAGCAGTTTGCGGGGAAGGACTTCATCCAGCTTCGGCAAGTCCTCGGCGTCCAGCTCGAGCAGCGACAGGCCGCTACGCTCGTAGACGCCTCGCTTCGCGAGCTTTGCGCTCAGCTGGCCGGGCGCGTTCTCGTCGCCCCAGTACTCGATGTAGAGCTGCAGCGAGGGCAGGTAGAAGTCGCAGCGGTACTCGCCTTCGACCGGCAAGCGCCGACCTGCGGCGTGGACGATGCCCGACATGTACAGCCAGTGGCAGATCATCAGATGCGCCCTGCTCTGCAGCACGTGCCCGTCGAGGGCACGATGTGCCGCGGCGCCGCCCAGATCGACCAGGAGCTCTGCCTCCGGGTCGGCGAAGAGCTCTCCTTCGTGAGCCTCGCCCACGTGTTCCAGCGCCTGCACCACGCGCAGGTTCTGCAGTAACACCGGATGCCTCTGCACCCCTGCCGGCCAGCGCACGAATGGCACACCCGAGTCGGGATACTCCTCCTGCACACCACCCAGCGCCTTCCCCCGTGGCGTGAGCTCCCAGCCCTTCACTGCACGGCGCATCCAGCCCAGTTCGTGTAGCAGCAGCGAGGTCTGGCGTGCGGAAAGTCCGAAGCGATCGCCCAACATGGCGGAGGTGAGCAGGCTGTGGTCGTGATCTGCCGCGAAGAGGCGATGTTCCAGCACAGACTCCGGCCATACGATCCAGGTCCCGAAGCGCTCGCTGCTCTGGTACCGGCCCCCTTCGAATTCGCCCCTCCCGGTGAGGCGCCAGCTCTCGCCCTGGCGTTGTATCCAGCCGTGCTCGGACAGTATCCGGAACAACTCGCGGGCGGGGATGTTGAGGCGGCGGGCGAGTGCCGTTCCCGAGAGCCAGCTTTCTGCTTCAGCCATGGAAACCGCTCTTGGAGTTGTCCACAAAATCTGTGGATAAGTACGAGGATAAGTTCTGAGTATGCTGCCCCGAACCGCGCTCCTGCTGGATCCGACTCGGATTGATCACAAAATATACAAAATGCATATTTATTAATTAAATCAAAAGGTTAAAAACACAACTTAAAGCACTCAGGAACCAAGATGACGGAATTGTTTCGTTTTTACACGCTTCGTCACACCCCGCAGCCACATGTGCATAACCAGCAGGTGGAGGTCAAGAGCCTTGTGACTGCAGGTAGCGCTCGGCGAGCGCTGCGTAAAGGCGCGCCGGGAACGCGGAATCGGTGTTGTCAAGATGTTTCATCAGTTCGGAGAGGTGCTCGTTGTCTTCTCTTCCGGCCCACTGCTTACGGTAACTGCCGTCCTTGTAGCCGTTGTCCTGACGGAAGAAATTGAGCACGTTCTTGCCAACATAGGCAGTGAACAGACTGTTGTTGTCCAGACCGGCTGCCGCCATCACGGGCCAGAAGCGGCTGAGCGGGAAACGGCGCTCCGCCAGCACAGCCGACACCAGCGCCTCGACGGCTTCGAGCAGAGAAAGCCCTGCCTGGGGAACGAGCCGCAACTCCTCGAGCATTTCATCAGCGATCTGTTCGGGTGTGTTGCTGCCGTCAAAGCGCATGCTCATCCCGAAGTGCCAGATGTCCACGACCTCGAGACGGACGTGCTCCCAGTCGGGCTCCTGTTTCTTCCACCACTTGTAGCCATGGTGCTCGATCAGCTCGCCGCATTCGATCCACAGGGCCCGGTGCCAGGCAAAGCGTTGTCCGATCCAGTCAGGATGAACCTTGCGGTTCATACGCTCCTGCATCTCGAGCATGGTGATCAGTTGCTGACGCATCGGCTTGCTCCCGTGGTTGGAGGCACATTCTAGGTGTCATTCACGGCGCAAGGCAGCGCCAAAACACATTCCGGAAGGGGTAGGCAGCGGGCAACAATGCTGTATATATTTACAGTATGAAAGACAGATCAGATCCCTTGCAGAGCATCCTTGCCCGACCCGACATCTGGCAGGCCGGAAGCTCCCATGCCGCCAACGAGCCCGCCTACAGCCTGCCGAGCGGACACCCTGCGCTCGATGCCGCACTCCATCAGGGAGGCTGGCCACGGGCCGCCCTGACCGAACTGCTCTCCGCGCGCTGCGGTATAGGCGAGATCCAACTCCTGGCACCCACCCTGGCACACATCTCCCGCGGAGGCAGACGCATCTTCCTCGTGGCCCCGCCGCACCTCCCTTACGCGCCGGCACTGCAGGGGCTGGATCTGAAGCTCGCGCAGATCGTGGTCCTGCGGCCAGAGGGGCGTAGCGAACGCCTCTGGAGTCTGGAGCAGATTCTGCGCTCGGGCAGCTGCGGCTGCCTTGTGGGCTGGCTGGAACAAGACAGCAGCGCAGCGATGTACGCCAGCCTGAGAAGGCTGCAGATCGCGGCACGCAACGCGGTCGGGCCAGTCTTTCTGTTCCGCAAGCCCCACGCCGGCAGCGCGCTCTCGCCGGCCGCGTTACGCATCCATCTGGAGCAGGCCCCGGCGGGGCTCAAACTCCGGATACTCAAACAGCGTGGCGGTCGTGCTGGACAGGAAGTCCTGATCGGGCGTCCGTCCCAACTGCTGGCGCGCCGGGTCTTGTCCGAACTGCTGCCTGCCTGCGTCAGCGGCGGCACGCAGGAAAAGCAGGCAGACCAGAATATCCTTCCCGGCATCCGGCCCCCGGCGGCGCCCACCTTGCCGCATCCCTCCTTGCACTGAAACTCCATGCTGTGGCTCTGCATCCACTTCCACGGCTTGTCGCTGGAGATTTTTCAGCCCGCAAGTACTGCCGTACCCGATGCAGCGCTCGCCATCGTCGAACGGCACCGCATATGCGCGGCAAACGCGTCCGCACTGGCGCTCGGCGTGCGTCCCGACATGTCGGCCAATGCGGCGCTGGCGCTGTCCGATGCATTGACGCTGCGCGATCGTGAACCCGCTCATGAGGCCGCAACGCTGGCCGGACTTGCGGACTGGGCCTCCAGCTTCAGCTCGCAGGTATCGGTTTCGCCACCAGACCGGATTCTGCTCGAGATCGGAGCCAGCCTGCGCCTCTTCGGCGGCACCACGGCGTTGCTGCAAGCGGCGGAGGCCGATATATCGGTACGCGGGCACCATGTACGGCACGGCATTGGCCCCACGCCACTTTCAGCTGAGTTGCTGGCACGCGCCCTGCCCTGCTCGGCTGCAGCACCACCGCTCTGGGCCACGGCAGACGACCCGGAGGCGTTCAGGCGCGCCCTGCACGCCGTGCCCATACAGTTCCTCGATGCGCCCGGCAAACAGCAAATCGCCATGCAGCGGATGGGGCTGTCCCGCGTCGGAGAACTCTTCTCCCTGCCGGCTGCGGCGCTGGGAAAGCGCTTCGGCAAGGAGTTCACGCTGTATCTTGCGCGGCTGTGCGGCGAGCGGCCCGACCCGCGCCCGCTGCACCGCCCACGCGAGCATTTCGCACGCAGGATCCACTTTCTGGAGCCGCTCGCGAGCACCGCAATGCTGCTCTTCCCGATGCAACGCCTGCTGGGAGAGATGGGGCGCTTCCTGGATCGTCGGCAGCTCTATTGCCAGCGTCTCGAATGGCGACTCGGCATGACACGCGGAGCCGGGCAAACACTGCCCATCTCCTGCTCGCTGCAGCAGAACCGCATCGATGCCCTTCTGGGGCTGACACGGCTCGCGCTGGAAAAACTGCGCCTCGGCGGCCCCGTCGACTCACTGGAACTCGCCTGCATAGAGAGCGCCGCGCTGGAGGCCCGGGAAGGGCAGCTATTCGGTGACGGGCAGGACAGCGACCCGGAAGCCGAGCGCCTGTTGCTGGACCGTCTGCGACTGCGTCTGGGTAGCGATCGGGTACACGGGCTCTACGTTCGGGACTCACATCTGCCCGAGCAGGCATGGGGCACCGTGCAGGAGCCTTCAGCCCCGTCGTTCAGTGCCGCGCCGCTGCAACGTCCTTGCTGGCTTCTGGAAGAGCCGCTCGCACTGGAAGAACAGGGCGGGCGTCCGAGATGGAATGGCGCCATCGAGTTGCTGTCAGGGCCTGAGCGGATCGATACCGCCTGGTGGTCTTCTCCACAACGCCGCGATTACTTCATTGCCCGCCACGAAGATGGAGCACTGCTGTGGGTATTCCAGGAACGGGCGAGCAAGCGCTGGTTCGCGCAGGGCCTGTTCGGTTGAAAACCGATATGCGGGAGGCGCAGACAGCGCTCTCCCGCAGGCGTCAGCGGGGATGGATCTTCAGGAAAGGATTGGCCAAACGGCCCATCCAGCCCTCGAGCCGGATCGGCGCCTCAAGCACCGCAAGGCACAGGCAATCACCGTCCTGCGCCGCCACCGGACGGTGGACATCATCGGGGCCGCGCACCAGGAAATCACCCGGCCTGTAGCAACCGTCCTGATCCGAGAAACTGCCGTTGATCACAACCGTGATTTCAGCGCCACGATGCCCGTGCTCGAGCACTTTGCCACCGGCAGAGATGTGCTGGAGTGCCACTTCGCGGGCCGGGTCTCCGAACCGAAGACGCGAGGAGCGGAGCGAGCCGATACGTTTCCACTCGAGGGCGTCCAGGCCCGCCGGAATCAGCGTCTGCAGAACCCGCGGCAGCGAGGGATCAGCCGGGGCGGCACAACGGACAGGGGGAGCCTCGGAAGGGTCAGCGGAGTCGATACAACGGAGGACCTGCTCGAGCGCACCATCACTGACGGGCACCGGATCAAGACCTTCGAACAACTGCGCACCGACCTCCTGAAGCTGGTGGGTCTCGGCACGGCACTGCTCGCAGTACTCGAGGTGGACGGCCAGCGGCAAGGCAACGGCTCCGTGCAGGGAGCCCGCCGCGTAATCAGCCAGGATGAACTGGTCGGGATGGAAACTGGGTGTGGTTCTGGCGTTCATCGTTGCAACATCACCTTGAGTTTGCTCATGGCGAGACGGATACGGGACTTGACCGTGCCGAGGGGGAGATTGAGCTCTTCCGCCACTTCACTGTGGGATTTGCCCTCCATATAGACCTTGGCGATGATCTGGCGCTGCTCAGATGGGAGCGCCCGGAGGGACTCGCGGACATCGACTTCGATGCGCTTCTGGTAGAGCGCGTCGTGCAGCTCTTCAGGATCGGTGCCGAAGTCCCAGAGTTCGTCGACATCCACCTCTTCGTGGACACGGAACTTGCGGCGCAGGAGGTCGATCCGGCAGTTGCGGGCCAGGGTGTAGATCCAGGTCGTGGCGCTTGCCTTGGCCGCATCGAAAGTGGCTGCGCGGTTCCAGATCTTCAACATGACTTCCTGCACCAGCTCCTCTGCCAGGGCGTTGGAGGACATGCCGGAAGTGGACAGCGCGAAGGACTTGAGAAGCGGAGCGAAATGCCGGAAGAGTTCAGCGTAGGCCTTACGATCCCGATCACGGGCCACGGCCTGAAGCCGGATGGTCCAGGGGTCGCTCTCGCGCTCGAATGCCACTACATGATTCATCTCGGGCAATGATGGGCGTCGCGCAGCCGACTGTAAACCCGAGCGCGGCACAAACGGCAACACGCTGGCTCTGGGGCTCATGGCCTGTACTCCTGACATGGTGTATCGCCGAGGCTTACGCCTGCCGCGTAAACCCGGATCAACGCTTGACCGGATTTCTCGCGGGTGCGGCGCCTGACGCAAACGGGGGCGCCTGGCACCACGCTTGATCCGGGCACACCCCAAACCCGTAAACTGCGCCGGTAGCGTTGGGCCGGGCCGGGGAGAATTACAGGTGAGAATCGCGATCGTCGGCTCCGGCATCTCCGGGCTGAGCGCTGCGTGGCTGCTGGCCCGCAGCCATGAGGTCGTGGTCTTCGAGGCAGAACCGCGTACAGGCGGCCATACAGCGACGATCGATGTCCGGCTTGACGGCAGGGACTATGCCATCGATACCGGCTTCATCGTCTACAACGACCGTACCTACCCCAACTTCATCCGCCTGATGGCGGAACTGGGTGTTGCCTCGCAAGCCACCGAGATGAGTTTCAGTGTCAGCCACGACACCGCCAATCTCGAGTACGCAGGCTCGGATCTCAACACCCTCTTCGCGCAACGCGGGAACCTGTTCAGGCCGGCGTACTGGCGGATGCTGCGGGACATCCTCCGCTTCAACCGGGAGTCGGTGCAGGATCTCGACTCGGGCAGGATCGGGCCGGATATGAGCCTGGGGGAGTATCTCGACCGCAACCGCTATTGCGCCGAGTTCCGCGACTGGTACCTGGTACCCATGGGCGCGGCAATCTGGTCCTCCGGCACCCGCGGCATGGACGACTTCCCGGTGGGATTCTTCGTCCGCTTCTTCCGCAACCACGGTTTGCTGGGGATCAGCAACCGCCCGCAGTGGCGCAGCCTGATCGGCGGATCACGCAGCTATATCGAACCCCTGAGCCGCTCCTTTTCAGGATCGATACGCAGCGGGGAAGCCGTGACACGCATCCGGCGCGACGAGAGCGGAGTCCACATCCGCACGGCCTCGGGCGAGGCTGGCAGCTTCGACCAGGTCGTTATGGCCTGCCACAGCGATCAGGCGCTGGCCCTGCTTGAAACCCCGACGGCCGCCGAACGCGAAG
>CAIXOY010000071.1 GCA_903921135.1 uncultured Gammaproteobacteria bacterium | reverse complement strand
CACGAAGACCATCGCGGTGCAGGGCGCCGCGGCAAGCAGCACCAGCCCCGCGATGTAACTGTCGATCTGCTCCGCGGGCAGCCATGGCGCGAAGAGTTCGCGGATGAAGAGCCAGCCGAGCAGCGCCATCGAAAAGGGCTTCACCAGCCAGTTCACCACCAGCGTCACGCCGATACCGCGCAGGTGACGGCGCACCTCTCCCAGCGCGCCGAAATCCACCTTCACCAGCATGGGGATGATCATCACCCAGATCAGGATGCCCACCGGCAGATTGACCTGCGCGATCTGCATCTCACCGACCGATGCCGAGAGCCCCGGCGCGATCTGGCCGAGCCCTATCCCTGCCACGATGCAGAGCAATACCCACAGGCTGAGATAGCGTTCGAAGAGCGTCATGCCGTTACGCCTTCAGGCCGAGTGCGTCGCGTACCGCGGGCACGAGTCGCTCGCGGATCGTGTCGCGCACGCTGACGAAAGCCTCGAGCGATTGCCCGTGCGGATCGGGGAAGGACATGTGCAGGCGTGCCGTCTGCCGTGGGAACACCGGGCAGGATTCCTGCGCGTTGTCGCAGACCGTGACCACCAGATCGATGTGTTCGCCTGTCACGGCGGAGATGTCCTTCGGGTGCAGGGTCGAGGTCGGCAAGCCCAGTGCCTGAAGCGCGAGAATGGCCTGCGGGGCAACAGCGGGCTGGGGGCGCGTGCCGGCGGAGAGCGCGCGCACGCGGCCCGGGAATGCGGCGCAGAGCAGCGCTTCGGCCATCTGCGAGCGGCAGGAGTTGCCGGTGCAGAGCACCAGCACGGTGAGGGCTTGGTGCGTGGGCTCGGATGTCACGTGTCGGTCCGGTCGGTCGAGCCCTGCTGTCGGGCCTGCGAATCTTGGGAGCTTCAGGCCCGATTGTTACATTCTCTCGGGCACCTCGATGCCCAGCAGATCCAGCCCCTGACGCAGCGTGCGGCCGGTGACCGCGGCGAGCGCAAGACGGCTCTCGCGCAATTCCGCGGGCACGTCTTCCTTCAGCACCGGACAGGCCTCGTAAAAACGCATCAGCAAGCCCGCGAGTTCGTACAGGTAGGCGCACAGCAGATGTGGCCAGGCATCCGCCGTGACGGCCTCCAGTGCCTCACCGAACTGCAGCAGCTTCAGCGCGAGCGCGCGCTCTTCAGCGGCATCGAGCGCGATCGCGGACTGCGTGGGCGCGATCGTGGCCACACCAGCGCGTTTGAGCAGGCTGGAGACGCGGGTGCAGGCGTACTGGATGTAGGGTGCGGTGTTGCCCTCGAAGCTCAGCATCTGCGTCCAGCTGAAGACGTAGTCGCTGGTGCGCGCCTTGGAGAGATCGGAGTACTTCACGGCACCGATGCCCACCATGCGCGCCACCTCGGCGCGCTCCTCCGCGGAGAGCCCGTCGTTGCGCTCCTCGATCAGACGCGCAGCGCGCTCCACTGCCTCGTCCAGCAGTTCCGCGAGTTTCACCGTGCCGCCCGCACGCGTTTTGAAGGGCTTGCCGTCCTCGCCGAGCATCTTGCCGAAGGGATGGTGCTCGAGCGTGGTCGATTGCGGCACGAAACCCGCGCGGCGGCTGATCGCGAAGATCTGCTGCATGTGCAGCTTCTGGCGGTCGTCGATGAAGTAGAGGATGCGGTCGGCGTGCAGGTTCTTGGCGCGGTGGCGCGCAGCGGCGAGGTCCGTGGTGGCGTAGAGGAAGCCGCCGTCTGCCTTTTGCACGATCACGGCTTGCGGGTTGCCTTCGCGGTCGCGCAGTTCTTCGAGGAACACCACGTTGGCGCCGTCGCTCTCCTGCAGCAGGCCCGTCTGGCGCAGTTCGGCGATCACGGTGTTGAGATCGTTGTTGTAGGTGCTCTCGCCTTTGAGGTCGGCGTGCGTGAGCGTGACGTTCAGCTTCTGGTAGATCTCCTCGGAGTGCGCCGCCGACATCTCGATGAAGCGCTGCCAGAGCGAGAGGCAGTGCGCGTCGCCGGCCTGCAGTTTGACGACGTAATCCCGCGACCGGTCCGCAAAGGCGGGGTCAGTGTCGAAGCGGCCTTTGGCCTCGCGATAGAAAGCCTCGATATCGGCGAGTGCCGTGCGGCCCACGCTCTCGCCCGTGGCGCCGCGCTCTTCGAGCAGCGCGATCAGCATGCCGAACTGCGTGCCCCAGTCGCCCACGTGGTTCTGGCGTATCACGCGGTCGCCGCGGAATTCGAGCGAGCGCACCACGGCATCGCCGATCACGGTGCTGCGCAGGTGGCCGACGTGCATTTCCTTGGCGAGGTTGGGAGCGGAGTAATCGACCACCACCGTCTGTGACTGCGCGGCAGGAGGGATGCCGAGGCGTGTGTCTGCGGCGACGGCGCCGAGACGCCCGGCCAGAAAGCCGCGCGAGAGGTGAATGTTGATGAAGCCGGGCCCGGCGACCTCGATGCGCTCTGCCATGTCGCCGATATCGAGCGCGGCCACGATGCGCTGCGCGAGTTCGCGCGGGTTGGTGCCGGCGCGCTTGGCCGCACCCATGGCGCCGTTCGCCTGGTAATCGCCGAAGCCGGCCTTGGTGGCGGGCGTGAGCAGGGCCTGGCAGTCGGCCGGCAGGCCGATCGCGCGCATGGCGTGCTCTACCGCCGCCGTGAGTTCCTCGCGCAGGGTCATCGTGTGTCTACCACTATCCGGAAGGCCCGCATTCTAGTGGGAGCGGGCCATGCCCGCGACAGCCGCAAACGGTGGCATGCCCGATGTCACCCCACCATAATCCCCGCAAACGACAACAGGCCTCGCCCCATGGAAAAGACCGACCCCGCGCGCATGCGCCGCATCGTCACCACCGCCCTGGCGGGCGCTTCGATCGAGTGGTACGACTTCTTCATCTACGGCACGGCCGCGGCGATGGTGTT
>CAIXOY010000070.1 GCA_903921135.1 uncultured Gammaproteobacteria bacterium | reverse complement strand
TACAAGGCGCTGCCGCGCGCGCCACGTCGCTCGGTGGTGTTTCTCGCCGTCACTGCGGAGGAGCAAGGGTTGCTCGGCTCGCAGTACTACAGCGCGCACCCGCTGATGCCGCTCGCGCAGACCGCAGGTGGCATCAATATGGATGGCTTGAACAACATCGGCCCCACGCGGGATATGACCGTGGTGGGGCTCGGCAACAGTGCGCTGGATGGCTATCTGGAGCGCGCGCTCACGCCAGGCCGCCGCCTTGAGCCCTACCCGCACACCGAGCGCGGCAGCTTCTTCCGCTCGGACCAGTTCGAACTCGCGAAAGTCGGCGTGCCCATGCTCTTCGCGGGGCGCGGCGTGGACCACGTCGAGAAGGGCGCCGAATGGGGCCGCCAGAAAGACGAGGAGTTCGTCGCGCAGCGCTATCACGGCCCCGAGGACGAGTGGAGCGACGACTGGCGGCTCGATGGCGCGCTGGAGGATCTGGGCGTGTTTTTCCGCACCGGGTTGGCGGTGGCGGATTCCGGTGATTGGCCGGAGTGGAGCAAGGATTCGGAGTTCAGGGCGGTGAGGGAGAGGAGCAGGGGTGCAGCAAAGGACTGAGGCTCATGCCCGGTACACGAGCCCCGTCTCGGCCACTTCCGCTTTCGCGGCGAGTGCGGCCGCTACGAACGCATGGCGTTTTTCTGCGGCGACAGCCTGCTGCTCCAGCGCCTCGACCATCCAGGCATGCGGCGATTTGCCCGCGGATTCGGCGAGCGGGGTGATGCGCTCTTTCAATTCAAGGGGGAGTTTGAGGGTCGTGGTCGCGGGCATGATCGTCTCCTCCCAGAGGTGCCACCAAAGCAACACCGCAGCCGAGAGCGCATCAACGACAGAGCACAAGGCCCTCGAGACACGAGGCCCTCACCCCACCCTGTAATCCTCCACCCTCGGCTCCCGCGTCCAGCGCCAGTAATCGAGGAGCTTCCACGGCGAGAGCACGGTCACCTGGCCCTGGCTGTTGCGGTACCAGCTGTTTTTCACCGCGGGGTGTGACCAGATCGTGCGCGCGAGCATGTGCTTGAGTTCGTGCGCATACGAGGCGCTCGCTTCGGGGTTCACCTCCATGCTGGCCGCGCCCTGCTCGAGCAGCACGCGCAAGCAGCCCATGATGTAACGCGCCTGGCATTCGCCGTGGAAGATGAGGCTGCCGCTCGCCGCCAGATTGGTGCCCGGCCCGTACATCACGAAGAAATTCGGGAAGCCGGGCACGGTGATGCCCAGATAGGCCTCCGGGTCATCGCCCCAGCGCTCGGCCAGCGTCACGCCATCACGCCCACGGATCTCCATCGGCCAGAGAAAGCGGCTCGCGTGGAAGCCGGTGGCATAGACCACCACGTCTGCGTCCACGTGCCGGCCGGATGCCGTGGAGAGCCCTGTCTCGTCCATGTGTGTCACGGCTTCGTCGATCAGCTCGACGTGCGGCTGACGCAGCGTCCGCAGCCACGAGCCGTTGTCCTGCAGCGTGCGCTTGGCGAGCGGCGGATACCGCGGCAGCACGCGCTGGAACAGTGCCTCGTCTTCGCCGCACTGCTCGCGGATCCAGCCCGTGAAGAACTCGCGCGTGAAGTCGTTGATGGCGTTTGCGGAGAGTTCTTTATCGGGCCACTCGGGATCGATGAAGGTACCCTCCCACTGGCCGTCGGTGGCGGGCCAGAACAGCAGGAAGCGGTACCAGCGCCCGTAGTAGGGCAGGTGGCGGAAACACCAGCGCGCGCCTTCACTGACCGCGCGGTGGTAATCGGGGTTGGGGAACATCCACTGCTTCGAGCGCTGGAAGACCGTCACCTGCGCGGCGGTCTTGGCGATCTCCGGCACGATCTGGAAGGCGCTAGCACCCGTGCCGACCACAGCCACGCGCTTGCCGGCGATGTCCACGCCCGTATCCCAGCGCGCGGAGTGGAAGGCGGGGCCGCGGAAAGTGGCCATGCCTTCGATGTCCGGCAGCTTGGGGCGGTTCAGCTGGCCCACGCTGCTGATCAGTGCGCGCACCTCGAGCGTCTGCTCGCTGCCGTCTTTGGCGCGCAGTTGCAGTTTCCAGGTGCCGCTCTCTTCCTGCCAGACAGCTGACGCCATCTCGGTCTCGAAGCGCACGTTCGCCGTGACGCGGTACTTGCGCGCGGTGGCGTCGAAGTAGCGCTGCAACTCGGGCTGCCGCGCGAAGAATTCCGTCCACTCGTTGTTCGGCTCGAAGGAATAGCAGTAGAAATGGTTGCCCACGTCCACGCGGCAGCCGGGGTAGCGGTTCTCGTACCAGGTGCCGCCTACGCCGGCGTTTTTCTCGATGATCACGTAGGGGATGCCCGCTTCGCCCAAGCGGATGCCGGCCAGGATCCCCGACATGCCCGCACCGATCACGGCCACCGGGAATGCGGCGCGCGCGGCTTCGGGAATGTGCGCGAAGGACACCGCGCGCGCATCCACGCCGTCGAGCTCCATTTCCTCGAGCATCATCGGCACGTACTGCGCGGGCACATCGCCCGCGACGAGAAAACTCATCATGCGCTGCAGCGTGGCGGCATCCGGTGGTGGCGGCAGCGTGCAGCCGCGGTCGCGGTAATCGCGCAGCATCGCGAGCGCGCGGCGGCGCACCTCGGCCTGTGCGTCGGGAGACATCGCGCACTGCATCTCGTTCAGGAAGCTCATCACCGGGCGCAGATCGCCATCGAGGATCGATGCCTCGCCGCTCATATGGATCATCGACATGAGCAGGCAGGGCACGCTTGCTTCCTCCAGCGCCGCGGCGATGGTGGCGTCGTCGTCGGTGAAGGGCTCGCCGGCAGGGTTCTGGTGCTGGCTCATGTGCGTGGACTCGCGTGAAGGGCGGTGTGGCACAGGGATTATCCGCGCAGGCCGCGCGGCGCAGCGATTACGGAACCGCAATTACGCCACGATGCCGCCTTCAGGCTGTGCTGGGCTGCGTGTAGGGTAACGTTTCACTTCGAGCAGAGAGCCTCCGATGCGTCGCGACGCACACGCCCACTGGCAGCACAGCCACGATTTCAATCCCGACTCGGGGCGCGCCGAGGCCAGCACGCGCCGCGTGATGCTGCTCACGGCGGTGATGATGGTGGTCGAGATCGTGGCCGGCATCACCTACGGTTCGATGGCGCTGCTCGCCGATGGTTGGCACATGGCCACGCACGTGGCGGCCTTCGGCATTTCGGTGTTTGCCTACCGCTACGCGCGCGCCCACGCCAGCAATCCGCGCTACAGCTTCGGCACCGGCAAGGTGGGGACTCTGGGCGGTTTCGCGAGTGCCGTGGCACTTGCTGTGGTGGCGCTGGTGATGGCTCTCGAATCCCTGCAGCGCGTGATGTCCCCTCATGCGATTCGCTTCGACGAGGCGATCCTGGTCGCGGTGGTGGGGTTGGTGGTGAACCTGGTGAGCGGCGTGCTGCTGCACGGCGCGCAGGGGCACGATCACCATCAGGACCATGACCATGACCATGACCATGACCATGACCATGACCATGACCATGACCATGACCATGACCATGACCATGGCGAGCACGATCATCACGGTCACGGGGCGCACGCCCATCACGACCACGGGCATCACGACCACAACCTCCGCGCCGCCTACCTCCACGTGATCGCCGATGCGCTCACCTCGGTGCTGGCCATCGCCGCGCTGCTCGCCGGCCGCTGGCTGGGCTGGAACTGGCTCGATCCGCTGATGGGTCTGGTGGGCGCTGCGCTGATCGCACGTTGGGCCTGGGGCCTGATCCGCGACAGCGGGCATGTGCTGCTGGACGGCGCTGCCGACGAGCCCACGCGGGAGGCCATCCGCCACGCAATCGAGACACAGACCGACAGCCTGGTTACGGATCTCCATGTCTGGGCGGTGGGCCCGCGCACCTGGTCAGCGAGCCTTGCCGTGCTCTCGCACGATCCGCTGGCCCCGCAGGACTACAAGCGCCTGCTGCACGGCATTCCGCGGCTGGAGCATGTGCTGATCGAGGTGAACCGTTGTCCGGGGGAGATCTGCAAGGCGCCGGGCTGAGGCAGTGCGATCCGGGCCGGGACCGGATCTCAGAACTCAGCGCTCCAGCGACGCAAGAACACGGTCACCTCGGACTTGCCGATCTCGCCCCGCGCAACCGCCAGCACCGTCTCGGCCAGGTCGTCCTCCGGTGCCTGGAAATCGTGGCCGTTCAGGGTCAGGAACACGAGCGCTGCGACAGCGCCGACCCGCTTGTTTCCATCCAGGAAAGGATGGTTCTTTACCAAGTGAAAGAGATAGGCGGCGGCCATCTCGTACACATCCGTGTGCAGAAATTCGCCGTTGAAGGTCGCGCCTGGCATACCGAGCGCCGACTTGAGC
>CAIXOY010000069.1 GCA_903921135.1 uncultured Gammaproteobacteria bacterium | reverse complement strand
CGCCTCGGCGAGTTCCGCCGGAGATCTCTCGCGCCCCAGTCCATGCCCGTACCGGCACGGGAAGGCGACGTTGTTGAACACTGTCATCCACGGCAGGAGCGTGGGCCGCTGGAACATGAAGCCACGGTCCGGCCCGGGCTCGGTCACCGGGCAGCCTGCCACGAGCACCCGCCCCGTGGTCGGCATAGTGAAGCCCGCGACCATGTTGAGGATCGTCGTCTTGCCGCAGCCCGTGGGGCCGATCACCGTTGCCGTCTCCCCGGCTTTCACGCTGAACGAGACGGCGTCGAGCGCCAGCCGGCCGCCGCCCCGCGTGTCGAAGGACTTCGACACCGAATCGAGGGTGATCTGCGCGCTGCCAGCTGCGTTGTCGTCGCTCATCGCCCCACCCAGTGCAGCATTCGCCGCTCGATCATCAGGAAGACAATGTCGATGCTCACCCCGACGAGGCCGATCAACGCCACACCGACGTAGACCTTGTTGATCGCATAGACCTGCGAGGCGCTCTGGATCAGGTATCCCAACCCGACCTGCGCGGCAATCAACTCCGAAGCGACAACCACCGCCCAGCTCAACGCCATCGCAGTGCGCAGGCTGACGAAGATTTCGGGCAGCGCCGAAGGCAGCACGATCCGGAACAGGGTGGAGAAAGTAGACAGGTGGTAGGTGCGGCCCAGCCGGAAATAGTCGTTCGGCACCGAGCGCACCCCGCTCACCGAGCCGAGCAGCACATACAGAAAAGCAGTCATGAAGATCACGAACACCTTGGCAAACTCCCCTATGCCGAACCAGATCACCACGATCGGGATGAAGGCCAGCGCAGGGATCGGCCGCAGGAACCCGAAGATCGGCAGGAGGAACGCGCCTGCGCGTTTGTTGTAGCCGAGAACGATCCCGAGGGGAACGCCTATGCAGGCCGCGATGGCGAACCCCGTGGCCGTGCGAAAGAGGCTTGCGCGCACGTGGTCGAACAGGCCATGGCCGCCATACCCCTTCTGCCCCAGTTCAATTGCAGCGGCGGCAATTCCGGAGGGCGTCCCCAGGAACTCCGCTCGCACCCCGGGCACGATGCCGAGCGGGATCAGGTACTCCCAGACCAGGAGTGCCAGCGCCACCACGGACAACGGCGGGAGCGCCTGCCAGGCGAAACGCCTTGCGGTGCCCGGCCAAGCGGCTGCACTTGCGCTCAAATGCTCTCCTCCCGGAAACGATGCCCTGCGGACCACGCAGGCCCGCAACAAATCTAATGTACCATACATAGGATGTTTCCCCTTCCATCGCGTCCGTAGCTTTCCAGGCGGAGATATATTTGTGAGCACCCTGTTCGCCAAGAGCCCCGTTCCGCGCTATGCCCAGCTCGCCGACCTGCTGCGCCAAAGGATTGCGCGTGGTGTCTGGGCCAAGGGACAGAAACTGCCGTCCCTCGAGGAACTGGTGCAGGAGTTCGATGTTGCGCGGGTGACAGTGCGGCAGGCGGTGGAACTGCTCGCACGCGACGGCCTGCTCTCCCCGCAAGCGGGCCGGGGCACGTTCGTGACCGCAGTCCCCGAGCAGGACCGCAGGCTCAAGCTGGAAACGTCCCTCCGCGCCCTGGCCGACGTCTATCGGAACGACAAGCCGAAACTTACCTTGATCGAAGAGGCATCGGCCAAACCGCCGCTGCAGGCGTCCGATGGCATCGCAGCGCCACGCTACCGCTTCATGCGCCGCGTCCACTCCACCGGCAATGCGGCCTACTGCCTGATCTCGCTGTACCTCGACGACAGGGTGTTCAGGATGGCGCCTTCCCGGTTCCGCAAGGAAACCGCGATCCCGGTCCTGCTGGAATTGCCCAAGGTGAAGATTGCGAGTGCACGGCAGGCAGTGACCATCTCCACTGCCGACGTCGAAGCCGCTGAGCACCTTGGCATTCCGCTCTACTCCCCCGTCGCCCTGGTGCGGCGGGTATTCACCAGCACGGACGGAACCGTGCTCTATCTCGCGGAAGTCACCTATCGCGGTGACTACATCCGTTTCGAGATGGACCTACGCACCTAGCAACCAAAAGGGGATGCCATGCAGCCGCTCAACGCCGCTGAAATAGAAAGCTACCGGCAGGACGGGATCATCGCGCCAAAGACCGGCTTGAGCCCGGAGATCGTCGCGGAAATCCGGGCGAAACTGGAGAGCTTCCTTGCAGAGCAGAACATCACCGACGCCGACTACGTCCCCGACATCATCGAGCGCGACCCGACCTGGATGAAGTATGCGGTGATGCCCGAGATCCTGGAGGCGGT
>CAIXOY010000068.1 GCA_903921135.1 uncultured Gammaproteobacteria bacterium | reverse complement strand
CTTGCAGGCCACACCACGGCCTTCGTGGGGCAGTCCGGCGTGGGCAAATCCTCGATCATCGCGGCACTGCTGCCGCACGAAGAACTGCGCATAGGCGCTCTCTCGGAGGCCGAATCCAAGGGCCGCCACACCACCACCGCTGCCCGGCTCTACCACCTGCCGCAAGGCGGGGAACTGATCGATTCACCCGGCATCCGCGAGTTCAGTCTGGCTTTTCTCGAGCCCGCGCGCCTCGCAGCGGCCTTTCGCGAATTCAGCCCCTACCTCGGGCGTTGCCGCTTCAGCGACTGCCGCCACGGCGAAGAGCCGGGCTGCGAACTGCGCGCCGCCGTTGCGGCCGGTGCGGTGAGCGAGCCACGCTACCGCAGTTACCTGCAAATCCTCGGAGACGACGCATGAGCCGCGCCCGCGACACCGCTTTCGTGCTGCTGCAGTACCTGTTGCCGCAACACGCGCTCTCGCGGCTCACCGGCGCACTGGCCGGGAGCACCCTGCCCTTCCTCAAGGACTGGCTGATCGGGCGCTTCATCACCGCTTTCGGGGTCGACATGCGCGAGGCAGCCGAGCCGGAGCCGCGCGCCTATCCGCATTTCAATGCCTTCTTCACGCGTGCCCTGCGGGCGGGGGCGCGCCCGGTGGACGCGGCGGCAGAGGCAATCGTCTCGCCGGCTGACGGCGCCGTAAGCCAGGCAGGCGAGATCAGCGGCGGGCGCATCCTGCAGGCGAAGGGGCGCTCCTACACCGCCGCGGAACTGTTGGCCGATGCACAGGACGCCGCGCTTTTCGAGGGCGGCAGTTTCGCCACCATTTACCTCTCCCCGCGCGACTATCACCGCGTGCACATGCCCTGCGACGCGCGCCTCACGGGCTTGCGCTATGTGCCCGGGGACCTGTTCTCGGTGAACGCGGTAACGGCCGCGTCCGTGCCCGCGCTCTTCGCGCGGAACGAGCGCCTGGTCTGCCGCTTCGAGACAGCACATGGCCCCATGGCGATGGTGCAGGTGGGGGCGATGGTGGTGGCCGGCATCGAAACGGTGTGGACCGGGCCGGTTGCCCCGGCGGGCAAGTCAGTGCTCTCGATAGACCTCGAATCCCCGGCCGCCGCGCGCGAGCGCCGCAAGGGCGAGGAAATGGGCCGCTTCCAGTTGGGCTCGACCGTGATCCTGCTGCTGCCGCGGGGCGCCGCACGCTGGGGCGCGGAATTCAGTGCCGGCGCGCCGCTGCGCATGGGGCAGCGGATCGGATCGTGGACGGGGGCCGCCCCGGTCTGAGTATCAGGCGCGGTCCGCGCTGAACGCGATCACCTCGTCGATGCGCTGCTTGCCCAGCGCCACCATCAGCAATCGATCAACGCCCAAGGCCACACCCGAGCAGGCCGGCAGCCCGTGCGTCATGGCGGCGAGCAGGCGTTCGTCCACAGGTACGGGCACGAGCCCGCGGCGCAGGCGCTCGCGGTTGTCCGCCTCGAAACGACGCCGCAGTTCGGCCGGGTCGCACAGCTCGTCGTAGCCGTTCGCGATCTCCAGACCCCGCATGAAAAGCTCGAAGCGCGCCGCGACCAGGTCGCCTGCCGCGTCCTTCCGTGTGCGTGCCAAGGCCGCTTGGCTCGCCGGGAACTCCGTCACCACCTCGAGACAGCCCTCGCCCAGATGCGGCTCTACCTGCGCAGAGAACAGCAGATCGAGCAGCGCACCCCGCTCCCACTGCGCAGCGTCGGGTGCGAGCACCAGGGCCCGCGCCTGCACGCTGGCGTCGGTGTCGTTGAAGGGGTCGATGCCCGCGTGCCGCCGGAAGAGCTCACGGTAGCTCGCGCGGCGCAGCGGCAACCCCGGCAGCAGTTCGGCGACCAGCAAGGCCACCTCGCTGATCAGATCGTCCAGACCGAAACCGGGGCGGTACCACTCGAGCATCGTGAACTCGGGGTTGTGGCGGGGGCCGGCCTCGCCACGGCGGAAGCACTTGCCCATCTGGTAGATGGGGCCCGCGCCGGCGGCAAGCAGGCGCTTCAGGGGAAATTCGGGGCTGGTTTGCAGGTACCAGTCGCGCCCGTCACGGAAGGGTTGCGCGGTCACGCTGTCCAACAGGGGATCGGTGGCGCTGACGGGGCAGAGCTGCGGGGTGTCGACTTCGAGGACGCCGCGCACGGCGAAGAAAGCACGTATGCGTCCGAGAGCCGCGGCCCGCGCGCGCAGCGTGTCGAGCGAGGCGGAAGGGCCCCAGGGCTCGGACGAGCGCTGCACGAGCGGTGTGGGTGCGCTCAGTTGCGCACGCGGTTCATGTACTCGCCGGTGCGGGTGTCGACGCGCACCACGTCGCCCACGTCCAGGAACAGCGGCACGCGCACCACGGCACCCGTGGAGAGCTTGGCGGGCTTGGTGCCGCCAGTGGCGGTGTCACCACGCAGGCCCGGATCGGTCTCGACGATGTCGAGTTCGACGAAGTTGGGCGGCGAGACCGTGATGGGGGCGTCGTTCCAGAGGGTGATGGTGCAGCTGTCCTGCTCCTTCAGCCACTGGCCGGCATCGCCCACCACGTCGTTGCCGGTCTGGTACTGCTCGAAGGACTCCGGGTCCATGAAGTGCCAGAAATCGCCGTCGTTGTAGAGGTACTGGAGTTCCTTGTCGACGGCGTCGGCGCCTTCCAGCGAATCCCCGGACTTGAAGGTGCGCTCCCACACGCGGCCGGTCTTCAGGTTCCGCAGCTTCACGCGGTTGAAGGCCTGGCCCTTGCCGGGTTTGACGTACTCGTTCTCGAGGATGGAACAGGGGTCACCTTCGAGAATGACCTTGAGTCCGGGTTTCCATTCGTTGGAGGAGTAGGTTGCCATCGGTAATCCCTGCACGGGCCGCTGAAAAGGGGCGCCGATCATAACCGATGACTTCCCGCTTGGCAGCCCGCGGGTGGCCAAGGGGCGCGGGGCTTCCTACAATGCGACGACACCCATGTGGCCCGGTCAGGGCCACCGCAAGGCTTGAGCGGATGCGTCAACCCGAAAACCTGAACCTGCTGGTGAGCTGCGAGTCGCAGGCCGGACTCGAGGCACTGCTTGCGCTGTTCCGGGAGGCCGGTCATGTCACGCGGGCGCACCGTGTGAGCTCGCTGCGCGACCTCGGTGATCTGCTGCGCGACGCGCAATGGGATGTCCTGATCGCCGATGACCGGCACCCGGAGCTGAGCCCCGCCGAGGCCATCGCGCTGCTCGCGGAACGTTCGAGCGATGTGCCCTGCATCGTCATCGCCGCCGACCCGCGCGACACCTCGGCCGCCGGCTGCCTGCGGCAGGGCGCGCGCGACGTCGTAGGTCGGGAGGACGGCGAACACCTGCTGCGGGCCACGGCGAGGGAAGCCATCGCGCTGCGGGAACACCGCGAACTCGCCGCATTGCGCGTCCAGTACGCCGAGACCGCACGCCGCGCAGAACTGCTGCTCGCCGCCTCCCAGGACGCTATCGCCTACGTGGTCGACGGCATGCACGTGCAGGCGAACGCGCTCTACGCCTCGCTGTTCGGCTTCGGTTCGGTCGACGATCTCACCTCGGTCCCGCTGGTGGACCTGATCGCGGCCTCGCGGCAGAAGGATTTCAAGGCAGCGCTCAAACGCTACGCCAAGCGCCCGGAAGAGCAGACCGCGCTGGAATTCACGGGGCTGCGCGCCGACGGCAGCGAGTTCGCCGGCGAACTGGTGCTCTCTACCGCCCGCTTCGAGGGCGAGCCCTGCATGCAGGTGATGGTGCGAGCGGCCCCCGCCAACGCACAGGCTGCAGGCACCGTTGCCGGGCCAGACCTCCTGCGGCAGGCAATGACAGACCAGAGCGGGGGCTTCCTGCTCCTGCTCGGCATCGACGGCTTCGCCAGCCACTGCCGGCTCCTCGGCGTGAGCGGGGCCAACCGGCTGCTCGACGGACTTCCCGCGGGGCTCGCCTCGGCCCTGCAGCTACCGGCCCCGTTGATCCGCGTGGCAGACGCGGTGCTCGCGGTCGTGGCGCCATCGCTAGATCGCGGCCAGGCGCTGGATCTGGCGGGTGATCTCTGCGTTCAGGTATCCGACCGCGTACACACCGTGGGCAGCCAGAGCGTGAGCTGCACGGCCTCGGTCGTGGCGCTGTCACTGGAACTGGTAGCCATCGAGGGCGCAGAGGCGGCGCTGGACCGCGGCTGGTCCGCCTTACTCGCGGTGATGGAGCGCAGCAGCACACTGCGCGGTAGCGATCCGGAGCGGGTGAAGCTGGTCGTGGCGCCCAGCACCAAGCCCGGCGCGGGCGGTTCCTCGCTCGAGGCCGAGATCCGCGACGACGGTTTCCGCGTGCTGTTCCAGCCCATCGTCAGCCTGCGTGGGGACAGCACCGAGCACTACGAGGTCCAGGTACGGCACGTCGCGAACGGCGTGCCGGCGAATGTCTGGCTTGCCGAGCGGGGCTACACCGAATCCTCACAGGACCTCGATCGCTGGGTGATCATCGAGTCACTGAAAAAACTCGCACTCCACGTCGAGACGCACCCCTACACCCGCCTGCTCGTGCCGGTGGGCGTGCAGTCGCTGCGCGATACGGAATTCGCACACTGGCTCGCGCTTGCGCTGCGCGCTGCGGGTCTCTCTGCCGAGGTGCTGGTCGTGCAGGTGTCGCACCGCGACGTGAGCGCCAATCTCGGGGACGCGCGGCACCTCGCGGAGCGGCTGCGCGCACTGGGATCACGCCTGTGCGTGAGTGAGGTGCACCTCGCCAATAACCCGATGGCGGACCTCGCCCACCTGAAGCCCCATCTGGTCAGGCTGGACAGCACACTCGGCGAGGCGCTGAAAGACGCCGAGAGCACCAACACCCTGCTGAAGCCGCTGATCGAGTCGATGCATCAGGAAGACATCGCCTCGATCATGCCCGAGGTGGAAGGTGCGGGAATGCTCGCCGTGCTCTGGCAGCTCGGCATCAATTACATCCAGGGCAACTACCTGCAGACGCCCCAGCCCGAGATGCGCTACGACTTCACCGACCTCGCCTGATCCCTGCGCCGCGCGCTAGCTCGCGGCCAGTTCGCGATCGCTGATCCCCAGCAGATAGAGGATGCCGTCCAGCCCGAGCGTGCTGATGGCGTGCTTCGCCGAGGCCTTGACCAGCGGCTTCGCACGAAAGGCGATGCCTAGCCCCGCGATGGAGTGCCTGGGCAGATCGTTCGCGCCCGGGCCCACCGCGATCACCTGCTCGAGCGAGATGCCCTCGCGTGCCGCGATCTCGCGCAGCAGCAGGGCCTTGCGCGCGCCGTCGACGATGGGCTCGCGCACGCGCCCCGTCACCTTGCCATCCTCTATGTCCAGTTCGTTGGCGAAGACCACGTCGATGCCGAGGCGCTGCTGCACCTTGCGCGCGAAGTAGCCGAAGCCACCGGAAATGATCGCCGTGCGCAGCCCCAGTTGCCGCAGCACGGCAAGGAGCTTCTCGGCGCCCTCGGTGAGGCGAAGGCCCGCCGCCACCTCTTCGAGCACGCCCTCGTCCAGACCTTCGAGCAAGGCCACGCGGCGGCGAAAGCTCTGCGCGAAATCAAGCTCGCCGCGCATCGCGCTCTCGGTGATGGCAGCTACCTCTGCGCCCACGCCGGCGTGCCGGGCGAGCTCGTCGATGACCTCGGCCTCGATCAGCGTGGAATCCATGTCGAAGGCCACCAGCCGGCGGTTGCGGCGGAACATGCTGTCCTGCTGGCAGGCGATGTCCACGCCCAGCGACTGTGCGAGTGCGAGGAACTCGCGGCGCGCGGCCTCGGCGTCCGGGAAATCACCGCGCACCGAAAATTCGACGCAGGCCTTGTCTGCCGTGTTCTCCGCATCCAGCGAGACGCGCCCCGAGAGACGCGTGATCTTGTCGATCGACAGCCCGTGGCGCGCCACGACCTCGCTGAGGCGCGCGATCTCCTCGCCACGGATACGCCGCGAGAGCAGCGTGACGATATGGCGCGTGCTGCCCTGCCCTGCGGCCCACTCGCGGTAGCTCTCCGCGCTCACCGGGGCAAGGCGCACCGCGAGTCCCATCGCGGCCGCGCGCTCGCGGATCTCGGCGAGCGCGAGGGAGTTCTCGTGGTCGTCGGGGAGTTCCACCAGCAAGCCGAGCGTGAGCTGCTCGTGGATAACGGCCTGGCCGATGTCGAGCACGTTGCTGCCGTGTGCGGCCAGCACGCCCGTGACCATCGCCGTGATGCCGGGGCGGTCCTGCCCGCTGATGGTGATCAGCGTGATGGCGCTCATGCCACTATCAGGCCTGCACCGTCTCAAGGCGATCGACTTTCTGGAAACCGCGCGGGAGCTTGTTGCCGCGGCGGCCGCGCTCGCCCAGATAGTTCTCGAGGTCGCCGCGCTTCAGACGCAGGAAGCGCTTGCCGCTGTGGATCAGGAGTTCGTCCTTCGTGCCGAGCACGGCAGCGCCCAACATGAATTCTTCGCGCGTCTTCAATTGGGCGGGCGGGATGCCGAGGATGCGGTTGCCCTTGCCGCGCGCGAGCTGCGGCAGCTCCGCGACCGGGAAGACGAGCATGCGTCCCTCGTTGCTCACCGCCACCAGCCAGTCAGCGGCCGGATCGGCAATGCGCACCGGTGCCAGCACCTGCGCGCCCTCGGGCACCGAGAGCACCACCTTGCCTGCGCGGTTCTTGGCCTGCAGATCCTCAAGTTTCGCGACGAAGCCGTAACCGGCATCGGTGGTAAGCAGACAGCACGCGCTGTCGTCGCCCATCAACGCACCAACGAAGGTGGCACCGGAGGGCGGGTTGATGCGCCCGGTCAGAGGCTCGCCCTGGCCGCGCGCCGACGGCAGTCCGTGCGCAGCCAAGGAGTAGGTGCGCCCGGTGGAATCGAGCAGGATCACGGACTGGTTCGAGCGCCCCTGCACCGCGCAAAGGAAGGCATCGCCCGCCTTGTAGGAGAGTTTCTCGCCGTCGATGTCGAGGCCCTTGGCCGCGCGGATCCATCCCTTGCCCGAGAGCACTACCGTGACCGGCTCGGCGCTCACGAGTTCCGTCTCGCTGTAGGCGCGCGCTTCGGTGCGACTCACTATCGGGGAGCGGCGCTCATCGCCGAATTCCTCGACCGCAGCCAGCAATTCCTTGCGCAGCAGCGTCTTCATGCGGGCTTCGGAACCCAGCGTGAGTTCCAGCGTGTCGCGCTCCTTCGCGAGCTCTTCCTGCTCGCCGCGGATCTTCATTTCCTCGAGCTTGGCGAGGTGGCGCAGTTTCAACTCGAGGATGGCCTCGGCCTGATCGTCCGAGAGCCCGAAGCGCGCGATCAGCGCGGCCTTGGGCTTGTCCTCGTAACGGATGATCGCGATCACCTCGTCGATGTTCAGGAAGGCGACCAGCAAGCCGTCGAGGATATGCAGGCGGCGCTGCACCTGCTCGAGTCGGTGTTGCAGGCGGCGGCGCACCGTCTCGCGGCGGAACTGCAGCCACTCGCCCAGCATCCGCGGCAGGCTGCGCACGCCGGGGCGCCCGTCCATGCCGATCACGTTCATGTTGACGCGGTAGGTGCGCTCGAGATCGGTGCTGGCGAAGAGGTGCGACATCAGCCCCTCGGCATCCACGCGGTTCGAGCGCATCTCGATCACGAGGCGGGTGGGGTTTTCGTGGTCGGATTCGTCGCGCAGGTCGGCGACCATCGGCAGTTTCTTCGCCTGCATCTGCTGGGCGATCTGCTCGAGCACGCGCGCGCCCGAGACCTGGAAGGGCAGCGCCGTGACCACCAGTGTGTCGTTCTGCTCCCTCTGCCATACGGCACGGGCGCGGAGGCTCCCGCGACCGGTGGCGTACATGTCACGGATATCTTTCTCGGGCGTGATGATCTCGGCCTCCGTGGGGAAGTCCGGGCCGCGCACGAAGGCGGCGAGCTCGAGGGCGCTCGCGTCAGGGTTTTCCAGCAGGTGCAG